>CAZSJB010000097.1:0-5398 GCA_964606625.1 uncultured Tepidisphaeraceae bacterium
CTACACCGGCCAGACGCGCCTTGAAGGAGGAGCGATTCGCATCGACGGCAATCAGCCACAGAGCGATGTTTTTGTCGTCTCCGGCCAGGTGGCAGGCACGGGAACGATTGGCGATATCGCCTTCAACAATGCATTTGGCTCGGTGGGAGCGCCGGTCCAGCCTGACTCGTCACTGGTGTTCCAGGGGCTGCCCCGGATCACTGGCAATCTTATCCTGTCCAGCCAGACCTACGTGCGGCCGAATCTCGGGGTAGAGGGCGGCACGCTTGTTGTGGATGGATTAATCAACCTGAACGGTGCGCAACTGGCAGCCGTTTATGAAACGCCGCCCAGCCCCGGGGAGACATTCCTGCTGATCGACAATACCGGGACCGACCCGATCCAGGGCACCTTCGCAGGACTGCCCGAAGGAACCCAGTTCAAGATCCTTGATCGGCTGGTCACCATCACCTACCAGGGAGGCGATGGCAACGACATCGCCGTGACGGTGGAAAGTGAAGAGATCCGCACGGTTGTGTCCCTGGAAACCGCCTCGCCGGTGGTGCTGCCGGGTAACTCTGTGACGTTTGATGTTTCGGTAGAAACCGCGTTTCCAACGACGATCATTCCCCAGGGCGTGGTGCGGCTGTTCCAGGACGATCAGCTTATTGACGAGGCCACACTCGACGCCAATGGCAATGCCCAGTTCACAGTCGATTCCCTTCCGCTGCGTGGCAGTTCGCGCTTTTACGTTGCCTATGTCGGTAATCCTGCGCAGAACCTCGAGCCGGGACGATCAGAAGACCAGCGGGTGCGCGTCATCCTCTCGGGGCAGACCGAGACGCAGCTTTACATCAATCCACCGTCGGCTGTGGCGGGTGAATCATCCACGATGATCGTTCGGGTCACAGGGCTGGGCATTCCCGAGGGCACGCCGACGGGGAGCGTGACGTTCTTCATTGACGGTCAACCGGTGGCTACGCGTCCGCTGGATGCAGAGGGTCGCGCGACATTCACCACCAATGAGTTTCCCGTGGGAACGGCACAGATTCGCGCGGTTTACAGTGGCGATGGCACCTTCACCACCAGCGCCGCGGACGCATCCCGACTGACACGCCTGATCAATAGCCGCTATTTCCCAACAACCACCCGGCTAACCGTCAGCCCGCCGCATGTCAACGTGGGTGAGCCGGTAACGCTGACCGCAGTGGTGGAAAAAGGACCGGGGCAGTTTGATCTGCCACTGGACGGACGAGTCACGTTCTACATCGGCGATAAAGTGCTTGGCTCAGCGGGGCTGCGTCCCAATGGGCGGGCGATTCTGGTGATTAATGATCTGCCGGCCGGCTAGCATACGATCCGTGCCCATTACGAGGGCAGTGATGTTTATTACCACAGTGAATCGTCGGTCGTAGTGCTTCGTGTGGAAGGCGGCCTTGTGTTTGAACCGCTGGGCGATGCGATCCTGGCAGCCGTCGCCGACATTGATGGGGATGGTCATTCCGACCTGATCTGGCATGACGCCCAGACCGGCGCCAATACCGTCCAGTACCTGGATGAGGGGGGGCAGGTCAGCCGCACCGTTGATCTGCTGGCTGTGAAGGATGCCCGCTGGAAACTCGAAGCCGCCGCGGACTTCAGCGGCAACGGACAGAGTGATCTGGTCTGGCGCAACGAGCAGACCGGCCGAATCATCATGTGGCAGATCAGCGGCGGCCAGGTGCGAGGGATTCTGACCGTCAATACCACCCCGGTTGCTCCCGGATGGCGGATTGTCGGCACGGGTGACTTCAACAACGACGGCCAGGACGACATCGCCTGGCGCAACGACAATACCGGGCAAGCCGTCGTCTGGTACATGTGGAAGAACTATGTGCGCGGCGTGGTGGGTCTGGGACCGGTGGCGCGCAATCTGAACTGGACGATCGAAACGGTCAGCGACGTCAATAAAGATGGTCGCCCGGATCTGGTCTGGCGCAATCAGTCCACGGGCGGGATTGCTGCCTGGTTGATGCGCGGGACGGCGTTCCTGTCATTCAATCCTCTGGGGACGCTTCGTGGTGACGGCTGGAAAATCACAGCCGTGGACGATCTGGATGGCGACGGGGAGCACGACATTCTTTTCCGCAACGCTACCAACGGTGAACTGCGCACCTGGAAGCTCAATCCAGCCATGCTGGGGTAGATCGCTTCAATTGCTCATCTACTGCAGAAAACGGGAAGGATTGTGTGCAGATCACAGCACAACGCCCAGGTAGAGTTTAAGCCTTAGGGGACTGTCGCCAGGGGCGTTGCCGGGACATCGGCGCCTCCTCCACATTCTCTGCGTTGAATGCTGATTACCGATGGCTTCTTGCCCGGCGAATGGCCGTTTTGCCGAAACGGGTATTGATCTGATCGAGCGTAGCATCAAGGGCGCGGCGCCGGTCGTTTTCTGATTGATCGAACAGCGACAGTTGGGTGCTGGGTTCGCCCAGCGGGGCAGCCGTCATGCCCAGCAGGCGCACCGGCTGAAACGCTGACTTTGCCCAATTGTCAAAGACTGCCAGCGACGCCTGCCACAGTGCGTCCGTGGAATCGGTAGGGGTGTCCAGCATGGCCGAGCGAGTGATCGTCTTGAAATCACCGTAACGAATCTTCAGCCGAACGCCATGGGCAAACTGTCCTGCGCGGCGCAGCCGCCACCCGACATGCTCCACCTGCGACATCAGCACGCTGCGCAGCGCCTCAGGATCCGCCAGATCCACATCAAATGTATGCTCCTGGCCGATGCTCTTGGCTTCTCGGTCAGGTGTGACCTGACGCGGGTCAACGCCGAAGCAGAGGTTGCGCAATCGCTCGCCGTCTTCGCCGAAAACATCGGTAAACCATCGGGTGCCCATCCGTCGTAAATCACCGATGGTCCGCAGGTTCATTCCCATCAGCCGGGCGGCAGTGCGCGGGCCAATGCCCCAGACACGGTCGATTGGCAGGGGGCAGAGGATGGCATCGAGATTCTCGGGCGTGATGATGGTCAGGCCATCGGGCTTGTTCATGTCCGAGGCGAGCTTGGCGAGGAATTTGTTGGGCGCCACGCCGATCGAGCCGGTGAGGTGCAGCTCATCACGGATTCGCTGGCGAATCTCCGCGGCGACGCGTTCAGCGGGGCCGAAGAGTTTTTCTGTGCCGGTCAGATCAACAAATGCTTCATCGATGCTGATCGGCTGGACCAAAGGGCTATAAGACTCCAGAATACGCAACAGGCGCTGGGAGAACTCCCGATAGCGCTTCCCCCGCACCGGAACGACGATCGCATGGGGGCAAAGCCGCTTGGCCACTGACATGGGCATGGCCGACCGACAGCCATAGGGCCGCGCTTCGTAGGAAGCGGTCGTCACCACACCACGCGGGCCGTCGTATCCCACCAGGAGCGGCTTGCCACGCAGCTCAGGATTGTCGAGCTGCTCAATGGCTGCGAAGAACGCGTCCATGTCGACGTGGAGAATTGTGCGGCTGTTACCCAAGGTGCCTAATATTGTAGCTCAATGACACTGATCGACGATAACCCTTTCCCACCCGCAGCCCCGCAAGGGCCGCGGCTGTATCGAGCACCCCGCCTGCGAACGAGAAATCCCCTCCGCCGTTACATGCACTGGCTGCACACCATGTGGCCGGCGGGGGATGTCGAAAAATTGCCGGTTGTGAAAGGGGACGGCTCGACCAATGTGCCGGGCGTATATGTGGTGGGCGATCTCGCCCGCGTGCCGTTGCTGAAGTTCAGTGCCGACACTGGCGCCAAGGCCGTCCAGCGCATCGCAGCCGATCCTTCCCTCGAACGCGATCGCAGGAAAACGCAAGATTCCGACGTGTTGGATCTTGCGATCATCGGGGGCGGTACCGCCGGATACGCCGCCGCTCTCGAAGCCCGCAAACTGGGCCTGCGGTTTGCCCTGATCGAAGCCGCCGAACCATTCAGCACCATCGTCAACTTTCCCAAGGGCAAGCCGATCTACACCTATCCCACGGAGATGGTCCCTGCTGGCGATTTACGTTTCACAGCCGAGGTCAAGGAAGATCTCCTCGAAGAATTGCACGCCCAGACACGCGGGATTGAACCCATCATCGGCCATGCCGAGCGCATCGCCCGCAGTGGTGATGTGCTGGAGGTGATCCTGGAGAACGCCCAGCCGATCCGCGCGCATCGTGTGATTGTGGCCATCGGCCGATCGGGCAATCATCGCAGGCTTAATGTGCCTGGCGAAGACCTGTCCAAGGTCTACAACCGGCTGCACGATCCCAAGGATTTCGCTGGGCGGCGGGTGCTGGTGGTGGGCGGTGGTGACAGCGCCATTGAAGCCGCGATCGCGCTGGCGGAAGGGGGGGCTGATGTCACTCTCTCCTATCGCGGCACAGAGTTCAGCCGGCCCAAGCCTGCCAATATCGAGCGCCTGCATCGCATGCTGCGCGATCCCGAGGATCACGAGGAGGTCGAGCAGCCGCACGAGCATGTCACGACCGCCGTCGGTGATTTCATGCACGAGCGCGACTGCCCCGGAATGCCCCAGCGCGGATCGCTCCGTGTGCTGCTGCGGTCACGTGTGAAGGAGATTCATCCGGATCGGGTTGACCTGATCGTTGGCGATGGGGCGGCTGTGCGCCTGCCCAATGACGTCGTGTTCACCATGATCGGATACGAAGCGCCGCTGGACTTCTTCCGGCGCAGTGGGATCAAGGTACACAACGACCGCACGGCAAAATGGTGGATTACCCTGATCGCCTTTTTGCTGTTCTGCTTCTGGATGTACCACTGGAAAAAGGGAGGCGTGACGATCACCGGGATTGCCGCCATCGACCGGATTCTGGATATCGGGTCGTGGTGGAGCCAGAAGGGATGGTTCCCCTACAACGTACCGGGATGGCTGGCGTCATGGGGTGAGGCATGGCAGACGCCAGCCAATCTCCTGGGGACGTTGCGCATCAGCATAGGCGAAGCTGGTTTCTGGTACTCGGTGGCGTACACTTTTGCCGTGGTTGCATTCGGGATCGATCGGATCCGGCGCCGACGCACGCCCTATGTGCGCATCCAGACGACGGTGCTGGCTGCGATACAGGTGATTCCGCTCTTTCTGCTGCCCTACATTCTCTTGCCTTGGATGGGACACAACGGCTGGTTTGACAGCGGTTTTGGCAAATGGTTTGCCGACACGTTCTTCCCCGTCGCCAGTTACACCGAGCATGGACGGGAATACTGGCGAGCCTTTGGGTTCATTCTTGCCTGGCCGCTATTCATCTGGAATGTCTTTACCCACGAGCCGCTGTGGGGTTGGCTGGTCGTCAGCTTTGTGCAGACGTTTGTCATCATCCCGGGGATCGTCTATTTCTGGGGCAAGGGAGCTTACTGCGGATGGATCTGCTCGTGTGGTGCGCTGGCGGAGACGTT
>CAZSJB010000097.1:5408-8566 GCA_964606625.1 uncultured Tepidisphaeraceae bacterium
GGTGATCGCCATCGCACGAAGATGCCCCATGGGCCGTTCTGGAACCGCCTGAACATGCTGGGGCAGGCGATTCTGGCGTTTGCATTGATCCTGCTGGTGCTGCGATCGCTCGCGTGGGTGTGGCCGGAGTCGTGGGTTGGCGAGGCGTTCAATTATCTGCTGAGCGGGCTGCCGCTGCTGAACTATGTCTGGTTTGTCGACCTGCTGTGGGCGGGGATCCTTGGCGTTGGGTTGTACTTCTGGTTCAGCGGGCGCGTATGGTGCCGGTTTGCCTGCCCGCTGGCTGCCTTGATGCACATTTATCACCGGTTTTCGCGCTTTCGGATCATCCCGGATAAGAGCAAGTGCATCTCCTGCAACGTCTGCACGACGGTCTGCCACCAGGGGATCGACGTGATGAACTTCGCCAACAAGGGACTGCCGATGGCGGACCCGCAGTGCGTGCGCTGCAGCGCGTGCGTGCAGGAATGCCCGACCGGCGTGCTACAGTTTGGCCAGATCAATCGCAAAACCGGCGTGGTGATCAAGAAAGACCCAGCCTGGCTGGCTGCATCGCCGGTGCTGATCCGCGAAAGCGAACTGACCATCAACGGCAAGCGACGCAAATAGCTACGAGGATCGATCGATACATCTGTGGCTAGAACGCGGTGACGTTATCGCGATCGGGGGGCAATCTGTGCGCTGACGGGGGTGGGCTTGTCACAAAAATCAGAGGATTTTTCGCAACGTTTCTGAGGCTGGGGTGTCTTCAACATTAGGGAGGATCCAGATCCGTGGGGGCTGGGGAGATGTCATCTCAGTTTAGCTTCCTGGAGGGGACGATGGTTCCTGTGCAAATACGATATTGGGTGGGTGTCAGCCTGTTTGGGCCAGGCATGCGCGCGTGGCAAGGGCGACATCCGGTTGCGCGCTTGTGCGCAAACGGGGTGTTCTACGAACCCATGCAAACCCACTTGGCTGATACCCAAAGGTGGTTTTTAGAGCGCCAATCGCGATTGGAGGGTGAGGCGTACGGAAAAACACATTTTATGCGAAGCCACTTGAGTGGCTGCGCGCCGATGCGAAGTGTTCAGTTACGGTGCTCTGAACACTTCGCATGCAGGTTTGTCATCTTCAACAGACGCGGGTTTGCGCGGTCAGCTGATTCGTTCCAGGCCACCGAGGTAGGGGCGCAGGACTTCGGGGATGGTGACCGAGCCGTCCTCATTCTGGTTGTTTTCCAGAATAGCGATCAGGATGCGCGGGCTGGCGACGACGGTGTTGTTCAGCGTGTGGCAGTAGCGAATCTTGCCATCCTTGTCTTTGTAGCGGAGGTTCAGGCGGCGGGCCTGAAACTCATACAGGCGCGACGCGCTGTGGGTTTCGCCATAGCCGGTGGATTCATTCTTGCCGTCGTAGCGCGAAGGCATCCACGTCTCGATGTCCATCATGCTGGCGTTCTTCACGCCGATGTCGCCGGTGCAGCACTGAATGACCCGATAGGGCAGCTTCAGTCGCTGGAGCAATGCTTCGGAGTAGCCCAACATCTTCTTGTGCCACTGCTTCGACTCTTCGACGTCATTGCGACAGATGACGACCTGTTCGCACTTGTCGAACTGGTGGACGCGATACAAACCGGCGGTGTCCTTGCCGTAGGTGCCGGCTTCGCGGCGGAAGCAGGTGCTGATGGCGGTGTACCTTCGCGGCAGGTCGGCTTCGTCGAGAACTTCGTTCTGATGGAAGGCCGTGAGCGCGACCTCGGCTGTCCCGGTGAGGAACTTTTCCTCCGGGCCGGGATCGACCAGGTAGGTTTGATCGCGGCCGGCTGGGAAAAATCCCGTGCCGATCATCGCATGTTCGCGGACGAGCACGGGAACGCTCAGGGCAGTGAACCCATTTTCGCGGGTCATCATGTCCATCGCCAGGCGCAGGACGGCATTGTGCAGTTCGGCACCCAGTCCGACGAGGAAATAGCTTCGCGTGCCAGCCAGCTTCACGCCGCGCTGGAAGTCGATCAGCCCCAGTTTCTCACCCAGTTCGATATGCGATTTGGGGGTGAAGTTGAACTTCGGCAATTCGCCCCAGCGATAGAGGACGATGTTGTCCGAAGCGTCCTTGCCGACAGGCACGTCATCGTCCGCCGGCTGGGGGATGCGCAGCAACAGGGGGGTAAGCGCGGCTTCGGCAGCCGTGGCGCGCTCCTCGGCTGCCTTCACATGAGCCTTCAGTTCACCCAAGCGGGCGATGGCAGCCTTCTTGGCTTCGGGATCCTTGGTTTTGGCGATTTCCCCCGAAGCGCGATTCTGTTCCGCCCGAAGCTGCTCATATTGCCGTTGGGCTTCGGTGCGCTGCTCATCGAGCTTCAGCACAGCATCGATGTCAACGTCCACCTGCTTGTTCTTAGCGCCCTGACGATATTTTTCCGGATTATCTCGTAAATCTTTCAGATCAATCATGCCATTTCCTGATGCACGTGAAATCCGGTTTTACCAAACCCGCACCGCAAAGGAAAATCATGTGGTCGATCCGTCGCACAACTTTCCCAGGATCCTGCGGAAAAGTTCAACGGATGCCGTCTTCGGAAATTCGGACCAGCACCCGGCGCGCCAGCTCTTCCACCGGGGCATTGTCCAGTCGCAGTGGGCGCTCACCGAACGCGGGAACATTGCCAATCACGACATTGATCAGGCGGTTGGGTGGCAGGGCCTTGAGGGAGGCTTTGGCATCATCGATCGAGCCGGTGGCAATGGCGATCATCCCGGCATCGCTGAGAACCGCAGCCGAAGGGCCGGGCGGCAGGCTGCCGCGCTCTGGCACCACAATCGCCAGTCCCCCTTCATCGTAGATGGCGCGTTCGAGGGCAATGGCAAGATCGTGCAGCAGCGATGGTTCGGCACCGCTCAGCCAGAGAACCGCGGGTTTCTGGCGAAGACGCTGGGCCCGTTCAGCCGCCGAAACCGGAACATTGCGTCGTCGCTGGTCTGGCTCGCTGGCATCGCCATCTCCGCCAGCATCACGATCCAGGATCATGCCCGCTCCGACCGTGTTATGCGTTTCGCGGTCAATCAGGATGAAGGCCCCGGTGGTACGATTCTTCTTATAGGGGTCAAATGCCAGCGGTCGGGCCAGTTCCACTTCACAGCGGCCGATTTCATTGAGTTGCAGCTCGTCAGCCTGGA
>CAZSJB010000098.1:0-8545 GCA_964606625.1 uncultured Tepidisphaeraceae bacterium
AATGTATCGCGCTTGGCACTTGATTTTGTTTGAGCCTCTCATGCACCTGCTCACGATTCACTACTTGCAAAGTATACTGGGCCCAAGCGCTTCTATTGAACAATTCAACGTGCGGCGTAACTATCTGCCCGCCAGCCTCATTTTCAAGAGCTAAAGACCTAATTAGATTCGTATAGCTTTCGGCTATACGCTGGCGACTTCCTATCTCATCCTCAAGGATTTCTAACTTAGGTATAAGAACTGCCGCCTGTATCGTATCCAGCCGACTATTAACCCCCACCCGGACATGGTGATACCGGCGATCTTGTCCATGCCTGGCGATCTGGCGAATTACCTTCGCAAGCTCTTCATCATTGGTGAAAATCGCTCCACCATCGCCATAGCAGCCCAGCGGCTTGCTGGGAAAGAAGCTGGTGCAGGCAATGGTGGTCAGGTTGCAGGACTTCCGGCCTTTATAGGTTGCTCCGAAGCTCTGGGCAGCATCCTCGATAACAGGGATGCCATGCTTTTCGGCTATTGCATTGATGGCGTCGTAATCAGCGCACTGGCCGTACAGGGATACGGGAATGATCGCCTTGGTACGCGGGGTAATGGCCGCTTCCAGGAGCTGAGGATCCAAATTGTAGGTTCGGGGATCGATATCCACGTACACCGGCTTGGCACCCAGCAGGGCAACGGTTTCAGCGGTGGCGATATAGGTGAACCCTGGCGTGATGACTTCGTCGCCCGGCCCGATACCCAGTGCCATTTGGGCGATCTGCAAGGCATCCGTACCATTGGCGCAGGTGATGCAATATTTGGCGCCGGTGTAGGCGGCGAGTTTTTCTTCCAGCTCGGCCACTTCCGGGCCGAGGATGTACTGGCCATGGTCCAGCACTCGCTGGATCCCCGCGTCGATCTGGCTTTTCAGCCGCTGGTACTGGGTTTTGAGGTCAATGAATTCCATGAGGCATCTACAGAAATAAATGACTAAGACATGCTTGGGTTAAACGAGAGGCCAAGCCTGTGCCGTAGGTACAACCTTGGTGCCGTGAGGCTCGTCACTGCGGAATCTTCTGCACAATCCGACCCCGCAAGACATACCGAGCGCCTGTGTGTTCACAAACAACCTCGCCCTCCCCTTCCAGGGGCAGATCGAGCTGCTCACCGAATTCGCTCATCCAACCAATCTGTCGTGCCGGAACACCAACCATCAACGCATAGGCGGGAACGTCCTTATTGACTACAGCCCCCGCACCTATGAAGGCGAACTCGCCAATAGTCACACCACAAACGATGGTGCAGTTGGCGCCTAGCGTGGCTCCTTTTTTCACCAGCGTGTCGCGGTACTGATCCTTTCGCTCTATCAGCGAGCGGGGATTGTAGACATTGGTAAATACCATGCTCGGGCCACAGAAGACTCCCTCTTCCAGGGTGACGTTGTCGTAGACCGAGACGTTGTTCTGAACCTTGCAATGGTCACCGATCACCACCTTGTTGCCGACAAATACGTTTTGCCCGAGGGATACACCCTTGCCAATACGGGCCCCACCGCAGACATGTACGAAGTGCCAGATGCGCGAAGCTTCGCCGATCTGTGCTCCTTCATCGACGATTGCGCTAGGGTGTTGGAAATGGGTCATGGTGATATTCCTTCTGGATTGGTCGTGCCTGACAGCCGTTCAGAGCAAACGTGCCAGGAACGGATGGTCTTCCCCATGCTGGGCGTTGACCACGGGGGCGGAGCGGATGGTGTTGACCGTTTCCACGCAATGCCGGGCATCCTCGATGCCGTAGCCACGGCCCGCGAGAATTTCCTGATAGCTGGTGGTGTGCAGATCAGTAAAGCCTTCGGAAAATTCGATTTCCTCGCCGTTGACCGTAATCGAGCGGTAGGTGGGCTTTTTGCCTTTCACCGCCTCAGGCAGGTCGTTGGCATCGATGGAGAGGAACCAGCGTACCCGGGCCTTCTCATATTCAAGGTAACCAGCCGCCTTGTAGTCGGAGCTGAAGTGCACAACGTTGCGTTGCAGCTTGCCGAAAATGAAATGCAGCATATCGTAGAAGTGCACGCCGATATTGGTAGCGACACCGAAAGATCTGCGTGGATCGCCTTTCCAACTTTCCATGTACCACTTGCCGCGCGAAGTGATGTATGTCAGCTCGACCTCGTATTTATGGGCTGCGTTTTCCTGGGCAACCTTGTTTTTCAGATCAAGGATCGCCTGATGGTGCCGCAGTTGCAGAATGTTGTAGAGGCGCTTTCCGGTTTCGCGCTCTACAAGCGCAAGCTCATCAAGATTTTCCGGGGTAGGAACGAGCGGCTTTTCGCAGATTACATCGCAACCAAGGCGCAGACCGGCCACGATATGCGCATGGTGCAAGTAGTTGGGCGTACAGACAGACACGTAATCCAGTGCGGTCGTCGAATCCCGCCCAATGCGCCAGGCATGCTCCAGGAAACGCTCGAATTCGGTGAAAAACTCGCTCTCGGGGGAGATGCTGTCGATGATACCGACAGAGTCATTGATATCGTAGGCAGACACCAGCACATTGCCAGTGTCCTTGATGGCGCGCATGTGACGGGGAGCGATGTAACCGGCAGCACCGATAAGGGCAAATTTCTTCATGGTGTTCCTTGCAAACAGCAACCCGACGGGGGTGAGCGGCCCGCCGGGCAGAGTTACATGATGATGATCAGGCTTTGATGATGTGGTCGGCAGGAGCGCGGTATTTGCCGCGGCTGTCGATGATCAGGCGCGCATTGGCCTTGATCAGCTCATAGTCGAACCTGTCATGGTCGGTCGCCAGGACGACCGCATCGAAGCGAGCCAGGTTCTCGGCCGTCAGCGCTTCGCTGCTCAGCTCGAAATGGTGCTCACGCATCTTGGGGAATACGGGAACATGCGGATCGCTGTAGGCAACGACACCACCCTTCGCTTCGATCAGCTCCATGATCTCCACTGAAGGCGATTCGCGCATGTCATCGACATTCTTCTTGTAGGCAATGCCAAGCACCAGAATGCGGCTGCCCTTGAGCGCCTTGCCTGCGTTATTCAATCCATCCATCAGCTTGCCGACCACATACTCCGGCATGGCCTGGTTGACTTCACCCGACAATTCGATGAACCGCGTGTTGACCCCATACTCACGAGCTTTCCAGGTCAGGTAGAAGGGATCAATCGGGATGCAGTGACCGCCAAGGCCCGGGCCGGGGTAATATGGAGTAAAGCCGAACGGTTTGGTGGCCGCGGCATCCACCACCTCGAAAATGTCGATGCCCATGCGGTCGGCGACGATCTTCATTTCGTTGACCAGGCCAATATTCACCGCGCGGTGGATGTTCTCCAACAGCTTGGTCATTTCCGCAGCCTTGGTGGAGCTGACCGGCACTACCTTGTCGATAGCCTGTTCGTACAAGGCGATACCCACTTCAAGGCATGCAGGGGTATGGCCACCAATGACCTTGGGGATGGTGCGTGTTTCGAAGTTCGGGTTGCCCGGATCTTCGCGCTCGGGCGAATAGACCAGAAAGACATTCTCACCCACCACCAGACCACCCTCCTGCACACGGGGCAGGAGCTCCTCTTCGGTGGTACCAGGGTAGGTCGTGCTTTCCAGCGAAATCACCTGCCCTGCTCGCAGATAAGGCTTCAGTGCATCGGTGGTGTTGGTGACAAAGCTGATATCGGGCTCGCGATACCTGTTCAAAGGAGTCGGTACACACAGGATCAGCGCATCGCATTCGGTGGCACGACTGAAGTCCGTGGTCGCTTCGAAGCCGTGCTCACGCGCCGCGACTATCTTGGCCGCAGAAATGTGCTCGATATAGCTCTGGCCAGCGTTGAGTTTTTCCACCTTTTCGGCATCAATATCTATGCCCAGGACGCGAAAACCGATCGCGTTGTAGCGCAGCATCAGAGGAAGGCCTACATAGCCAAGTCCAACGATGCCGATCAGGGCTTCCCTTTTTTTGAACTTCTTCACAACCGCTGGCTTGATTCCGCTCATTCTTTACAACTCGCTTTTAAAATTTGGTGCTTGTCTGTCTTTTTCAGAAATAATTATCTGAATTTCCTTCGGCCAGCTTATGGCCAGTTGCGGATCATCCCAGCGAATCGCCATTTCTGACTCTTTAGCGTAGTAATCCGTCGTTTTGTAGAGGAACTCTGTGTGCTCTTCCAGAGCAAGGAAGCCATGGGCAAATCCTTCTGGTATCCAAAGCATCTTCTTGTTTTCTGCACTGATTATTTGCCCGACCCATTTTCCGAAGAAGGGTGAGTCCGGGCGAATATCCACCGCCACATCGAATGCAGCACCTCGGATAACGCGCACCAGCTTGCCCTGGGCGTGGGGCGCGCGTTGATAGTGCAGACCACGCAAGACCCCCTTCCGTGAATAGGAGTGGTTGTCCTGTACGAAAGGGCGCGGCAGGGGCAGGCCAAGCTTCGTCAGCTCCGCGTGGAAGCGCTGCTCATTGAAGCTTTCCATGAACCAGCCGCGCTCGTCTTCGTAGACGGCAGGCTCAATCAGCACGACATCAGGAATGGCGGTAGGGATGAGCTTCATGGATGGGACTCATCTTTCAGGAGCGCCAGCAGGTACTGGCCATAGCCGGTCTTCTTCAGGCTTTCGCCCTGCTGCCTGAGGTGTCCGGCACTGATCCAGCCGTTGTGGAAGGCAATCTCTTCCAGACAGGCGACCTTGAAGCCCTGCCGCTTTTCGATGGTATGCACGAACTGGCCCGCATCCAGCAGCGACTCATGGGTGCCGGTATCCAGCCAGGCGAAACCGCGGCCCAACATTTCGACTTTCAGGCTCTGGTCTTCCAGATAGAAGCGATTCACGTCGGTGATTTCCAGTTCGCCGCGCTGCGACGGTCGAATGGACCTGGCCACATCAACCACGCGGTTGTCGTAGAAATACAGGCCGGTCACGGCATAGCTGGATTTGGGATTGAGCGGCTTCTCCTCGATGCTGATCGCGCGCCCTTCCTTGTCAAACTCGACAACCCCGAAACGCTCGGGGTCCGAGACGTGGTAACCGAAAATGGTTGCGCCGTGCGAGCGCGCAGCCGCCGCTTGCAGCTTTTCGGTGAAGTGCTGCCCGTAGAAGATGTTGTCGCCGAGGATCAGGCAGCAGTTGTCATTGCCAATGAAATCCTCACCGATGATGAATGCCTGGGCCAGACCATCCGGAGAGGGCTGCTCCGCATAGCTCAGCGTGATACCGAACTGGCTCCCGTCGCCGAGCAGCTTGCGAAAGTTGGGCAGGTCCTCAGGAGTGGAAATGACCAGGATCTCCCGAATGCCGGCCAGCATCAGCACCGACAGCGGGTAATAGATCATCGGTTTGTCGTAGATAGGCAGCAGTTGCTTGGAAATTCCCAAGGTTATGGGATGCAGGCGCGTGCCAGAGCCGCCCGCGAGAATGATGCCCTTGCGATTCACTTAGGCTCCTTGAGTTTCCGTCAGCATGCGCTGCACGCCGGTTTGCCAGCGGGGCAGATGCAAGCCGAACGCGCCGCGCAATTTACTACAGTCGAGTCGCGAATTCAGCGGACGCTGGGCGGGTCTCGGGAATTCGACGGTCGGGATCGGGATCAGGTCGCGCACCTTCAGTTTCAGTCCGGACTGGCGCGCCAGGTCTATCACATAGCCTGCGTAGCCATGCCAGCTGACCTCACCCGAGGCGGCCAGGTGATACAGGCCTCCCAGCTCGGCCTTCTGACGGACGGCGCGCAGGCAGTGACTGGTGATATCGGCGATCAGCTCGGCCCCGGTGGGCGCACCTACCTGGTCGTCGACGATGGCCAGCGTCTCGCGCTCGGCCGCCAGACGCAGAATCGTCGTCGCGAAGTTGCCGCCACGCGCCGCGTACACCCAGCTGGTTCTGAAGATCAGGTGCTTGCAGTCAGAGCCCTGGATGGCCCGCTCGCCTTCCAGCTTGGTGTGGCCGTAGGTGTTCAGGGGCGCCGGGGTCTGCTCCTCTTTCCAGGGCAGGTTGCCGCTGCCATCAAAGACGTAGTCGGTTGAGTAATGGATCAGCCAACCGCCAATTCTCTTCATGCATTGCGCCAGCACCTCGGGGGCTTCGGCATTGATCCGCCGGGCCAGGGGCGCTTCGCTCTCGGCCCTGTCCACGGCGGTATAGGCGGCTGCGTTGATGACCACATCCGGACGCAGGTCGCAAAGCGTCCTGCGCAGACCAGCCAGATCGGCCAGATCGCCAACCAGCCCCCCCTCACCTGCCCTATCCAGGGCAATGACTGTTCCCAGGGGCTGCAGGGAACGCTGCAGTTCCCAGCCTACCTGGCCGTTTTTGCCGAGCAGAAGAATCTTCATCCGTAACCTTATCGCGCGCAGGTCGGCTGCGCCGCACCTGCAGAAATAGAGTTGCTGCGCTTAGCGACTGGCGTAGTTGATCTCCAGCCACTGCTGATATTCGCCACTCTTCACACGCGCCACCCACTCGGGATTGTCCAGGTACCACTGCACGGTCTTGCGCAGACCGGATTCGAAGGTTTCCTGCGGTTCCCAGCCCAGCTCGCGCTGGATCTTGCTGGCGTCGATCGCATACCGCAGATCGTGACCTGGCCGGTCGGGTACGTGGGTGATGAGTTCGCGGTAGGAGGTGATCGCGGCTGAAGCCGCTCCTACGGCGATCTTCGGTGGGCGCAGCTCGTCGAGGAGGTCACAAAGTGCATGGACCACATCGATGTTTCGCTTCTCGTTATGACCGCCGATGTTGTAGGTCTCGCCTACCCGGCCTTCGGTCACCACAAGGTACAGCGCTCGGGCGTGATCCTCCACGTATAGCCAGTCCCGCACCTGATCTCCTCTGCCATAGATGGGCAGCGGCCTGCCTTCCAGGGCGTTGAGGATCATCAACGGGATCAGCTTTTCCGGGAAGTGGTACGGGCCGTAGTTGTTGGAGCAGTTGGTTACCAGCGTGGGTAATCCATAGGTACGTCGCCAGGCGCGCACCAGATGATCGGAGCTGGCCTTGCTCGCCGAATAGGGCGAGCTGGGAGCATAAGGCGTGGTCTCGGTGAACAGGTCATCCGGCCCTTCCAGGTCGCCGTACACCTCGTCCGTGGAGATGTGGTGGAAGCGAAACAGCGTCTTGCGGGGCTCGCTCAGGCTCAGCCAGTACTGCCGGGCGGCTTCCAGCAGATTGTAAGTCCCGATGATATTGGTCTCGATAAAGGCGGCAGGCCCGGAGATCGAGCGATCTACATGGGATTCCGCCGCCAGATGCATCACCGCATCAGGCTGATGCTCCCGGAACACACGATCCAGCTCGGCACGGTTGCAGATGTCGACCTTTTCAAAGGCATAACGCGGGCTGGCGCTGGCCTCGGCCAGGGATTCCAGATTGCCAGCATAGGTGAGCTTGTCGACGTTCACCACGCTGTCCGCGGTGTGGCGGATGATGTGGCGGACAACCGCCGAACCGATGAAACCGGCACCGCCGGTGACCAGGATTTTCATTGACTCACGCACGGTCGGCATTCACTTGCCGTTCTTGTAAAAATGCTCGAAGCAGTAGTTCGTCGCCTCTACGTATCCTTCCGCGCTGCCACAGTCGAAGCGCTTTCCCTTAAACCGATAGGCCAACACACAGCCCCGCTGGGCTTGTTTCAGCAGTGCATCGGTAATCTGGATCTCGCCGCCCTTGCCTGGCTCCGTCTGGGCAATCAGATCAAAGATATCGGGTGTCAAAATATAGCGACCAATGATGGCCAGATTGGAGGGTGCCGCATCGGGGTTGGGTTTTTCGACCATGGAGGTCACCCGGTAGATATCATCCCGAAGCATCTCGCCAGCAATGACGCCGTATTTGGAGACCTCATTCTGAGGCACTTCCTGGATAGCCACGATGGAGCAACGGAACTGCTTGTAAAGGTTGACCATTTGTAGCAATACCGGGTCACCACCGGGGTTCACGCATAGGTCATCGGCGAGAATTACCGCAAACGGCTCGTCGCCAATAAGGGTTTGCCCCGTGAGAATGGCATGGCCGAGCCCCTTCATTTCTATCTGTCGGGTATAGGCGAACGTGCATTGCTCGATCAGCTCCCGAGCACCGCTCAGGTAGTGTTCTTTGTCCGTGCCCTGGATCTGGTGCTCCAGCTCGTAGCTGATGTCGAAGTGGTCCTCCAGGGCCCGCTTTCCGCGGCCGGTGACAAAAGCCATCTGAGTGAGGCCTGCGTCACGCGCTTCCTCCACGCCGTACTGGATCAGTGGCTTGTTCACCACAGGCAACATTTCCTTTGGCATCGCTTTGGTGGCTGGCAGGAAGCGAGTGCCATAACCAGCGGCTGGAAAAAGGCATTTACGAATCATTGATAAAACTATCCCCGTACCGTGGGCTTTATTTATTAGGCATTGATATGCGACGGCCTATGCCCTGATGAAACGCTACCGCCCCAGGATTTACCGTCGGTTTCCTGAGGACGCTGATTTCGCTTCGGCGGCTGGGGTATCGAGCCCAGCCGCCGGGTGTTCCTAGCCCCTGCGCACGCTGGCCAGGGGCAGAGTGAGTTTCTGTTCCCGGTTGAGCA
>CAZSJB010000099.1:0-8521 GCA_964606625.1 uncultured Tepidisphaeraceae bacterium
CCCGAGCAGGTCATCGTCGGATTCGCCAGCCTCAGCCCAGCCAGATTGACAGTTAAATCAGCCACGATGGCATATTCTACGGCTGGATCATTCAAAGCAAGAGACGAGATGGAGTGATCGAGTGAGCGGGTCGTCATTTGACCCTTTTTACCGGGCTTTTTTAGCTCACAATCCACCATTCGAACGGGCGCGCTTTCATGCAAGACTACCGTTGTTGTAAGCAGTGATATCTTAAGACATCACATCAATACTTTGTCACATGCGTTCGTCTTCGTGAAATACACGTGCCCTACTTACTCCTTTGCTCAGCAACCCCGGTGTCACCAAATCTCCCCCCACGGACAAACCATGTACTCAGCCTTTCGGGAACACGTAAACCGACCGCATAAAAGACGTATCCTCCGACGGCAAGCCCAATAACGAATCCGGCACAGATCGACAGTGTGTGAAGTATCCCAGGCCAGTCCTCAGTGAGAAAGTATAGAACCACGGTGCAGAGGAAGATTAACATCACGGCGACTGCGCCATTGCCCACAATCCAGATATATGCCAGTAAAACTAAGACAGGAATACAGAAGTACGATACCGCCAGACTGACTATTCCTTCTGGATGCCGGTTCTCTCCTCTGGAGGAAGCCTGTCTCTCTGTGTGGGGACGCTTGGACGGCCGTGGTTTGTTATCCGATCTCCGCTCTTGGGCGGAGTTTGCATGCCTCTGCGCGCGGTGATTGTCCGGCTGCTTTCTTGTCTGAGCGGTTTGGGTTGAAGTTTTAGTCGATGAGGATGGCTTCGTGGTCGGATTGGGTCGGCTGGTTCTTTGCCGTGTACGATCGTAAAGAGCGCGCTTGTTTTCGTTTCCGAGTATCGCCCATGCGGCATTGATCTGTGCCATGAGCTCATGTGCGGCATCCTTGTCGATGTCTGGGTGCCGATCGGGATGAAACTCCTTAACGCGCTGGCGATAGGCTGTTTTCAACTCCTCTTGCGACGCATCGGGCGTGACACCCAATATTACATAAGGATCCGGAACCATGCCGCATTACCCCCATCATTAAAACGTGATTGGCTACCTTACAGCCCAAAGAACAGGATATCCGCGATCTTCAGATTGAGCGGCGCATCCGGAGCACGCTCGGTTTGCGCGCGGAGGGCGCGAACCCAGGTTTCGTACACCATTTGCTGCCCTTCGTGTTCGATAATCTTTTTTTTGCAGTCACTCACGCGGCGCGCTAATTCGGGATCGCCGACAATCTCAACTTCCGTCCCGCCCGTGTGATAGCGCGAACGGTACTCGAAGCCCTTATCTTTCAGCGTTTGCTCGGCTTGGCTGGCTTCATCGCGCCACCATGCCAGCCGCTCTTTGTGATATTGAACCTTCTTTTCCGCCGCCGCCAGCACCTCCGCCGGCGCGTACTCGAAGACCCAGCCATTGCGCAGATTGCGCGCACGAGATCTGTCATCGCTCCGATTTCTCATTGAGTTCCTCCTTTGCCCTGTGCCCTTTCACCCCTTTTGTCGAAATGGAATTATACCACCCATGTCAAGCAGAATTTCGCTGCTCAACTCACCTTGATCCGCCCGCTTCAGCCCCGCAAGATTGACAGATCGATCCGCCACAACGGGACATGCTACGGCTATCATCTCTCAAGCCAGCCAAGTGCCTCCAGGATGCCGTGAAGGGTGATTACCTTTTGGCGGGCAGGGCGGCTACTCTTGCGGTATAGTGGTGCGACGGCGAATCTGGGCAGGCATGGGAGTAAGCAAATGACGATTCGGGTGCTGCTGTTCGGACCGATGGCACAGGCTGCCGGCGCCAAGCAGCTTGAGGTGCCGATCGATGGCAATGCGATTGCCTGTAGCGAGCTGCGCAAACGCGTCGTCGCCGTCTGTCCACCGCTGGAGCGTCTGTTACCCGCCTGCCGGTTTGCGGTAAACCAGCAGTTCGTGACAGATGAGCACATGGTTCAGCCGACTGATGAAGTCGCGCTGATCGGAATGGTTTCGGGCGGATCCTCATGCAGGTAACGATCAACATTATCGACGGCCCCCTTCCTCCTTATGACCCTGCCGCAACCGCTCATGTAAAGGCGATGCCCACCTTCACGCTTCAGGAGTTATCCGGTGCGGGTGCGATCATCGTCTTTGAGGGCGTGGTGCGACCGCGGGAAGGCGATCGTCCGATCGTCGCACTCGATTACGAAGCCTACGAACCAATGGCCTCGCGGATGCTCCGTGAACTGGCAGAGAAGATCCTCCGCACGTTTGACCTGCTGGCGGTGGATGTCGCGCACAGCCGCGGACGCGTGGAGGTCGGGACATGCAGCTTTCGGCTGGTCGTGCGATCACGCCATCGCAAGGAAGGCCTGGCAGCCATGGATCAGTTCATTGACCAGATGAAAAAAGACGTCCCCATCTGGAAAACCCCCGTTTACCAGGAGGAAGGTGCGTGATGTCCGGCGAGATGCCGACATTCGATGCGCCACACGCCGCGCTGGAAGCCCTGCTGGCGGAAGTGTTGCCCGTCGAGGTCGAGAAGCTGCCGGCTGCCCAAGCCAACGGCCGGGTGCTGGCGGAAACCATCCGCTCTGATCGCGACAGCCCGCCCTGCGACACCAGCGCGATGGACGGCTACGCCGTGCGCCTGGCGGATCTGGCCGGCGGCAGTGCTTTGCCCGTAGCCGGAGAGGTCGCCATCGGCTGCGCTCCCCCGGCCATGCCGTCGGGCGCGGTGCTGCGGATCGTCACCGGGGCGCCCGTACCGGAAGGAGCCGATGCGGTAGTCCGGCGGGAAGAGGTCGATGAGTCAGATTACAGCCGGTTCGTACTCCGCATCGCACCGGATCAGGTACGAAAGGGCCAGCACATTCGCCGCCAGGGCGAAAACGCGCCGGCGGGTGCGCCGGTTGCCGGCTGTGGACGCGTAATCACACCAACGATCGCAGCCGCAATGGCGGCGTTCGGGCGATCGGACGTGTTTGTGCGCCAGCACGTGCGAGTGGGCATCCTCAACACCGGTGATGAGCTGCTGGCAACCGATGCACCCGCCCAGCCGTGGCAGATCCGCGACTCCAATGGCCCGGGCCTGGAAGCGGTGCTCCGCCGCCTGCCCTGGTGTACGCTCAGCCGGCGCCTGCGGGTCGCCGACACACCTGATGCCCTGCGATCAGCAATGAATGAGCTGCTGGAGATCAGCGATTGCGTGATCACCACCGGCGGTGTGTCGGCTGGTGATCACGACTATGTGCCGGGCATCGTGCGCGACTGCGGCGGACACGTGGTCTTCCACAAGCTGCCGGTGCGACCCGGTCGGCCGGTACTGGGGGCGGTGCGAGGCCGGCAGGTGATCTTCGGCTTGCCGGGCAACCCGGTTTCGGCCCTGGTGGGCATGCGGCGGATGATCCTGCCGGTGCTGCGAAAGCTGGCGGGGATCTCTGCGGTGCATCCAGCGCCGCGCATGGTGCGACTGGCGGAATCCGATGGTGCTACGCTGCGCCTGTGGTGGTGGCGGCTGGTCACATTGGCGGATACCGGTGAAGCATCGTTGCTGATCAACCAAAGCTCTGGCGATCTCATCGCCGCCGCAGCCAGCGATGGCTTCATTGAGATCCCACCAAACCAATCCGGCAATGGGCCATGGCCGTTCTATGGCTGGGATGTGACGAACTAGCCATAGATAAGGCATCGATTAAAAAGGGATTAAGACACAAACGCCAGTCCTCCTTTGGACTGTGGCTGAAAAATCACGATGAGCAACCAACTCTCCCATGTAGACGACTCCGGCAAGGCCCGCATGGTCGATGTCAGTACGAAGCAGCCGACGCATCGTCGCGCAGTAGCGGAGGGCATCGTGCGCGTCAGCCCGGAACTGGCTGAGGCGATTGCAGCCAACACGCTGGCCAAAGGCGACCTGCTGGCTGTGGCGCGGCTGGCGGGCATCCAGGCGGCCAAGCGCACCGATGAACTGATCCCCCTGTGTCATCCCCTGCCGCTGGAACATGTGGCAGTGGATGTCACGCTCGACGGCAACATCGTCCGCATCCGTGCCACAGCCACCACCAGCGCCAAGACCGGCGTCGAGATGGAAGCTCTCACAGCCGTCAGCATCGCTGCCCTTACCGTCATCGATATGGGCAAGGCCATCGATCCGCTGATGACCATCGAGCGCATTCAGCTCATCGAGAAGACCGGCGGGAAGCGGGATATCGTGCGCAAGTAAGCGCGACATGGAACTCTCGTGGAACTGGGTGATTGGAACTTAAACTGACGACCCATGACCGACCGCCCCATCAACCTTGCCATCCTCACTGTCAGCGACCGCTGCGCGCAGGGTAAGGCTGTTGATGCTTCCGGCCCGCGCCTGGCGGCGCTTGCGACCGAAAAGCTGCAGGCCGTCGTCACTGCCACAGCCTGCGTGCCGGATGAGATTCCGCAAATCGCGGATCAGCTCCGGCAATGGGCGGGTCGCGGCGACATTGACCTGATCCTCACAACCGGCGGCACGGGGCTGACGCCGCGCGATGTCACCCCCGAAGCCACCGCCACCGTTCTCCACAAGCGCCATCCCGCTCTGCTCGAGCTGGCGCGGATGCGCTGTTATACTCACACCCCGCGGGCTTACCTCTCCCGTGGCGAAGCCGGCACGATCCATCGCACACTCGTCCTCAACCTCCCCGGCTCACCCAAGGGCGCAGCCGAGTTCCTCGAAGCCCTGCTCGATGTTCTTCCCCATGCAATCCGCATGACGCGCGGAGAGGATACTTCTCATGGGATGAGTGGGTGACAAGGTGAGGGGCGATCAAGCCAAATTCTCACCTTGTCATCCTGTCACCCACTCATCTTGTCATCCACCCGGAACCAACACGATCTTGCCATGTGAATTGTTCTCCATCACCAGGTGATGCGCCCGGGCGGCCTCAGCCAGAGGAATCTCGGTTTGCAGAACAGGCTTGAGCGTGCCGTTGCGCAGGCCGGCAATCAGTGCCGCGTGAATGCTGGCCAGGTCTTCCGGCGATGCGTTGAACAGCACCATCCCGCGGATGTCGGCATCGCGGGACATGGTGTCGCGCGGCATGATCTCGATCGGGCCACGGCTGCCGATGACGATCACCCGGCCATGCTTGTTCAGGACCGACAGGTCGCGCGCCAGGTTCACATTGGCAAGCATCTCGAGGATTACATCCACCCCGCCGCCGGTCAGCTCGGGGATCTTCTGCAGATAACCGCCTTCGGTGTGATCGAGAACGTAGTCGGCTCCGTTGTCGAGCACGAGCTGGCGACCGGCTTTGCTGCCGGCGGTGCCGATGACCGTCATCCCCGCGTGATGGGCCAACTGAACCGCTGCGATCCCCACCCCGCCGCTGGCCCCATGCACGAGCACCGTCTCCCCGGGACGCGCCGCTGCGCGATGGAACAGCGCCCGGTAGGCGGTGGCATATGGGATGCCGATGGCTGCCCCCTGCTGAAAGGTGACATGGTCGGGCAGCGGGTGGACCTGTTCTGTGGTGCAGAGCGTTTTTTCAGCGTAAGTACCGGTCAGTGAACCCGCCACATAAACGCGATCGCCGGGCTTGAAGCGCTCGACGCCTTCACCGACGGCTTCGATCGTTCCGGCGCCATCCGTGCCGGGGGTAAAGGGGAACTCGCGCTCACCATAAATCCCCTTGCGGATGTAGGTTTCCACCGGATTGACTCCGATGGCAGCCAGCTTCACCACCACCTGCCCGGCGGCTGGGGTTAGATCAGCCAACTCCTCCAGCTTCAGCACTTCCGGCGGACCAAACTCATGTACACGAATTGCTTTCATCATTGCCTCCAGTCATCCGTTGTGTTTTCCCCATGATAGCCGAAGTTGGCTGAATGCGGGTGATCCGACGGGATCAACCAGGGCATTTGACCGCTCCTGCTGAGCGAACCTTTGATCCGTGCCACCAGCATCCCGCATATGCAGGAAGGTGTCCGTTCTGCGCGATATCCACCTTCCCTGATCACCCCAACGCGCGTACGCTGCGATCATCGCACGGCGGCAATGAGAAAAGGTGCTGCGCCTTTCCCGCCGGTGCAAGGAAACTCTCGGAAGGAGTTTGGAACCATGATCGGACAGACGCGAATCGGTCAGATGGCCCTCTCGGTGATCGTCGTCGCCGCGGCTTTGAGCTTCCCGGCAGGGATCGTGCTCGCCCAGCCGGAAGGGGAAGTCAAAGAAACCGGCCAGCCGTTACAGGCCCAGGACATCAGCCTCGACCAAGCTCACGCCATCCTCGCCGCCGCCGTCGCCAAGGCGGAGGAAATCGACACCAAGATGGACATCGCCATCGTCGATGCCGGCGGCAACCTCAAGGCCTTTGCCCGCATGGACGGGGCTTGGCTGGGCAGCATCGACATCGCCATCAAGAAAGCAAAGACCGCCCGCTTCTTTGACATGCCCACCGGCGAGATCGGCAAACTCTCCCAGCCGGGCGGGCCGCTGTTCAACATCGAGCATTCCAATGGCGGGTTGATTACCTTCCCCGGCGGCGTTCCACTGAAGACAGCTGACGGCACGATTATTGGCGCGATCGGCGTCTCCGGATCGACGGTCGAAAACGACCACACCGTCGCTGAAGCCGGCGCCGCGGCCCTTGAATAAACCACCTTGCCCAACACACTCGCGGAGGTATGGGTTCGCCCATGCCTCCGCTTTTTGGGCTCGGGCCACTTTGGTCCAAGTGGGTTCGCCTTTGAACTTGTGAAACCTCCAAATCCGCGATTCTCCGCCAAAAACTCGGTTTCAGTGGGTTCGCTTGGATTCGTTTTGAGGATTTGGAGAGCTTGCGGTGAATGAAAATGTCGCAGAGGGGAGTGGATGAAAGTATGGTCGACAAGGTTAGGAAACATGAGTAATTCCCCAGGCAGGCTGGTACGAGCGCATGGGCGTCCCCAAGTGCCCAAATTATACCCTAACATCAAAATCCGTCAAGTTATTCCTTCGTTGCGCGGGCATCCTCGCTCGTAAAGTGAGATAAGGCCAAGAAAGCACTCGCCAGACACCTCGCGTTATCCCCCAGCCCAATCCCTCCCTCATCCCCCTCCGTCAATAAAAGCCTTGGCGGACACCACTTTGCTTTTCCGTCCTCGTGACGCTATTACTTTTGAATGCTTCACGACGAGGTCATCCCCATCCTGGATTTCGGTTCGCAGTACGCGCAGCTCATCGCCCGCCGCGTCCGCGAAGCCGGTGTGTATTCCGAGCTGGTCCGACCGGACATCTCCATCGAAGAACTGCGGAAAATGAACGCCAAGGGCGTCATCTTGTCCGGTGGCCCCTCCAGCGTCTATGAACCGAATGCTCCCAAGTGCGATCCAAAGCTCTTTGAGCTGGGTGTACCGGTCCTGGGGATCTGCTATGGGATGCAGGTAGGCGCGCAACTGCTGGGTGGACAGGTCAAACCGGCTGCCGCGCGCGAATACGGCCGAGCCAAGCTCAACGTCGTGACGGAGGATCCCCTGCTCAAGGGCCTGCCGCGCGAGACCACCGTCTGGATGAGCCACGGTGACCAGATCCACGAATTGCCCGGCGATTTCGAAGCCATCGCCGCCACCCCTACCTGCCCCTACGCCGCCACGCGACATCGAAAGATCCCGTTTTACGGCGTGCAGTTCCACCCGGAGGTGACGCACACGCCGCGCGGAGAGACGCTGTTCCACAATTTCCTGTATGAGATCTGTGGCTGTGCGGGCAACTGGACGATGGGCAACTTCGTCGAGCACGCCTGCCGCACGGTCCGCGAGCAGGTGGGCAACGGCAAGGTGATCTGCGGCCTCAGTGGTGGCGTGGATTCGTCCGTCGTCGCCGCGCTGCTGCACAAGGCCATCGGCGACCAACTCGTCTGCATCTTTGTCGACAACGGGCTGCTGCGCAAGAACGAGCGTGACCTGGTGGAGCAGACGTTCCGACATCACTTCAAGATTGATCTGCGGGTCAGCGATGCTTCCGAGCAGTTCTTGCAGGCTCTGAAAGGTGTCACCGATCCCCAGCAAAAGCGCAAGATCATCGGCCGAGAGTTCATCGAAGCCTTCAAGCGCGAAGCTGCCAATATTGACAACGCCGCCTACCTGGCCCAGGGAACGCTGTATCCCGACGTGATCGAATCTGGCCACGGCTACGCCGGCACAGCCGCCAACATCAAGCTGCATCACAATGTGGGCGGATTGCCCGAGGAACTGGGCTTTGAGCTGGTTGAGCCGCTGCGCGACCTGTTCAAGGACGAGGTGCGGAAGGTAGGCGAGGTGCTCGGTTTGTCCGAGGAGATCGTCTGGCGGCATCCGTTCCCCGGTCCGGGGTTGGCGGTGCGGATCATCGGCGAGATCACGCCTGAGCGTCTGAGCGTGCTTCGCGACGCCGATGAGATCGTGCTGGAAGAGCTGATCGCCAACAACCTGTATCGCAAGACCGCCCAGGTCTTCGCCGTTCTGCTGCCGATCGGCACGGTCGGCGTCATGGGCGATGCCCGCAGCTATGACAGCGTCATCGCCATCCGCGCAG
>CAZSJB010000100.1:0-8481 GCA_964606625.1 uncultured Tepidisphaeraceae bacterium
TACGAGATCCTGCATCTCAGTTTCGAAAATGTCGGCCTGACCCCGGACGACCAGTATGAACTGTACGTGGATGCGGAATCCCGGCGAATCGAGTGGTGGGTTTACATGCCCGCGCCTGATAAGCGTACGATGTTCAGTTGGGAGGGGTACCAGACATTTGAAGGCGTAACACTCTCAACCGAGCATCGCACGGGTAATCGCCGGATCTTTTTCACCGACATCTCCATCGAAAAGTGAGTATTGCCCCCATGGGGCGCCAGTGGGTGGTGAGGTGTGCGTTGTGGGATAACCCCCCTACTGCGTTGCAAATCTGAAGTACGGGTATGAATCGGCGCCTTGGCGTGGCAACGACTCTGAATCACTTCATTCGGCCATACGTGGGTCGAGCGCATCGCGCAGGCCGTCGCCCAGTACATTGAAGCTGAAAACCGCCAGTGTGATGGCAATCCCCGGGAAGACCGCCACCCACCATGCCAGTTCCATCCAGTCCTTGCCGTCATTGAGCATCACTCCCCATGATGCCGCATCCGGCTCGACGCCGAATCCCAGGAAACTCAACGCTGCTTCGGCCAGGATCGCAAAGGCAAAGCTGAGTGTCGTCTGCACAATCAGCGGCGCGCCGATATTCGGCAGGACATGGCGAAACATGATCCGCCCATGCCCCACGCCCAATGCGCGGGCGGCTTCTATGAAGGCATTGGCCTTGACTTGCAGAACCGATCCCCGGGCAATGCGGGCGAAAATGGGTGTGTAGACGATCCCGATGGCGATCATCACGTTGGTCGTGCTTTCCCCCAGGATGGCCATGATCACCAGTGCCAGAAAAACATCCGGGAAGCTCAGCATGGTATCGACCAGCCGCGACAGGGCTGAATCAATCCATCCGCCAAAATACCCCGCCACGACGCCAATCATCGTGCCCGCAGTCAGGGCGATGCCCACCGACACCATTCCCACCCATAGGCTGACACGGGCGCCATAGATAATCCGGCTGAGAATATCGCGCCCCTGATGATCCGCGCCCAGCCAGTTTTCAGCACTGGGCGGCGCGATAATGTCAGCCTGCATCGCCAGAGGTGGATACGGTGCCAGCCACGGCGCAAATACCGCCATCAGCACATAGATCAGGATGATCGTCGCCCCGACCACAGCCAGCCGATTGGTAAAAAAACGCATCCAGATCTCACGCATCGGCTTGTCCTCCCAGCCGAATACGCGGATCAAACAGCGCGTATAACACATCCACCACCAGGTTCACCACCACAAACGCCACCGCTACAAACAGCACTACTCCCTGTAGAAGTGCATAATCACGATTGCCGATCGCCTGTAGCGCCAGACGCCCTACTCCCGGCAGTGAAAAAACCTGCTCAATCACCACCGAACCACCGATGAGATACCCCGCTTGCAAGCCGATGATCGTGATCACCGGAATCATCGCATTCTTCAGCGCATGCCTGTAAACCACCTTGTTTTCCGAAGCCCCCTTGGCTCGTGCTGTCCGCACATAGTCCTGCTTGAGGATGTTGAGCATCGATGATCGCGTCATCCGCACAACCACCGCCGCCACCGCCGTCCCCAGTGCCAGCACCGGCAGTACCATGTGCCGCAGGTTGTCGATCGGATCGACGTTGATTCCCACAAATCCCCCCGAGGGCAGCCAGCCGAGTTTCAATGAAAACGCCAGAATCAGGATCGTGCCCAGCCAGAATCCAGGCACGCTGATCCCCAGAATTCCCACAAAACTGGCGGCATATCCACGAATCTGCCGCCGATGCAGCGCCGAGATCACCCCCAGTGGAATCCCCACGATCATCGCAAACAGGATCGACATCCCCGCCAATTGCAGCGTCACCGGCAGCCGATCGAAGATCACCGCCAACACTGGCCGCCCCGTATACGCCGACTGGCCAAAATCCCCCCGCAGCACCTGTCCCAGCCAGATGAAATACTGTGTCCAGAGCGGCTTATCCAACCCCAGTCGCTGCCGCAGCGCCTCAGCTTGCGTCTCGGTGTAATGCGTGCCCAGGAGGACTGTCACCGTGTCGCCGGGAATGATGCGCACCAGGAAAAACGCCGCCACCGAGATACCCAGCAGCACCGGAATCGCAATCAGCAATCGCTTGATGATGTACTGCGTCACTGCGTTCCCTGCTCAGCACGCGGCACACCCCAGGTGCCCGTGCGCCCTTTGCTCACTCCATCAGCCACGTCTCGCGCAGCCACTGCGTCGTCGCTGTTGGATTAACCTGTTAACCACGCACCCGGCTTCGCCATGCGGAGATCTGATCGTTTACGTACAACGAAACCACGGGTACTTCCGTGGCAATCATCCGCTGCACCTCGTCGTAAATCTTCTTGCGCTCGTCGCGGTCCTGCGTGCGCCGACCCTGCTCCAGCAGCCTGTCCAGCGCTTCATTGCTATAGCCCTGCTGGTTGTACTGACCCTCCGAGTGGAACAGGTTATAAGTCCACTCATCCGGATCGACAAACCCCACCCAGCCGACAAGGGTCATCTCAAAATCCCGCTGATTGAGTGCATCGAAGAAAAGTCCTGTTTCCAGCGACTGGATCTCCAGGTCAATCCCCACTTCGCTCAACTGCTGCTTCACGCGCTGCGATGCTTGCACCTGATACACAAAGGCTGATCCAACCTTCATGGCCGCTGTGAACCCGTCTGCATACCCGGCATCCCGCAGCAGTTGCCTGGCTCGATCGAGGTCCCGCTGCGCATAGGGCGCCAGATCGCTGGCATGTGCCCAGTGATTCGGCGGAATATGTCCTCCGGGCAGCAGTGTCGCCTGGCCAAACTTGATCTGCGCCAGTGCCTCCCGATCGATCGCATAGGCAATGGCCTGTCGCACGCGCACGTCATCAAACGGCGGCTTGGTGGTATTCAGGCCAATATATTCCCAGAAAGTGCCCGGCACGCTGCTCACGATCACACCGCGGGCATTTTCAATCAGGCTGGCATCCTTGGCGGCAACATCAAGCACCAGATGCACTTCCCCGTTGCGCAGTGCGGTCGATCGCGCTGTCTCATCCGAAATCGGCCGGAAGATCACCTCATCCAGATACGGAAGCCCTTTGATGTGATACGCGTCATGCTTCTGGAGCTTCAAATGCAGGTCTTTGCGCCACTCCACCAGCTTGAATGGCCCGCTCCCAGCAGTGGTGGAGGAGAGATCTCCTCCGGCTTCTTCAACAGCCTGCCGATCGACGATCGCATTCATCGGATATGCCAGGTTCGTCAGCAGCGGAGCCGAGGGTTCTTTCAGATGAAGTTCAACGGTGAGCGGATCGGGGGTTTCGATCCGCTCGACCATCGCAAAATGGTCGGCGCGCACCTGGTTTTCGACGACTCGTTCAATAGAGAACTTCACATCCTCGGCGGTGACATCCCGGCCGCTGTGAAACTTCAGGTTCGGTCGAAGCCTGATGGTGTATACCAGGCCGTCTTGGCTGACATGTACACTCTCCGCCAGATCAGGCTCCACCTCGCCGTACTCAGAGGTGTAGCGCATGATCGTGGAATACATGTTCTCAATCAGGCGCATCGAACCGGCATCCGTGGCGCGATGGGGATCGAGAGTGGTGCCATCCGCCTGGATGGCCACGATCAGCGATCCCCCTGGTTTGGGCGGCCCCTGGTAAGTGATTTCATCCGCCTGGTCCGCCCCTCCACAGCCGAACAGGCTTAACAGCAGCGACACAAGCAACAAACAAGCAGTAAATCGCATCATGACTTGTATGGGTAGCATGGACCAATTGCCATGCAGTCAACACTCATGTGAGACGCGCGAGCGCGGTGCCCGCGCAACTTAATCCGGCTGAGTCGGGAAGCCCTTGATCGGACCCAGATCCACGCGATCGCGGCGGAAGATCGCCGGACTCTGCATATACAGCGAAAGCAGTTCCGCCACGCTGCGCAGCGCATCGGTGTGCGTACGCTCATACCCGTGGGAGGCATCCACCCCGAAACAGACCAGCGCCGTTCGGATGTCGTGGCCAGCTTCGACAGCGGACGCTGCATCGCATCGATAATGACGCAACACGTCCCGTTTGTAATCGATTCCATGCTCCTCGCACAGATCGATCAGCATGCGCGTCAGGTGATAGTCAAATGGACCGGTCATATCCATCATCGCCAGCGTCACGCCGAACTCGCTGGCGTTCTGTCCCGGCCCGGGCGTGGCGTTGTCGATCGCCACCATCTCCGCAACATCACCTGCCAGCACCGAGGAGGCACCCGATCCGACTTCTTCAAACAGCGTAAACAACAGATTCACCTGCACAGGCAGCGTCAGCTTCTGCTCGACAATCGCCTTGGCGGCAGCCAGCAGCGCAGCACAGCCGCCCTTGTCGTCCAAGTGGCGCGAACTGATGTAACCGGTATCCGTGATCTCAGGCACCGGATCGATCGCGACAAAATCCCCTACCTGGATGATATCGCGCGGATAGCGGTCATCCACACGGACTTCCACGTAATCCCAGCCGGTTGGCTGAGCATCGATTTCCGTGTCGAAGATATGCCCCGACGCTTTGAGCGGGAGAATCGTCCCGCGACGCCGACCGTCGTTGGCGGTGAAGATCGTCACCCGTGCGCCTTCGGCAAACCGCGCTGACCAGGTGCCGATCGGCGCCACAGCCAATCGGCCATTGGGCTTAACCTGTCGCACCATCGCGCCAAGGGTGTCCAGGTGCGCCACCAGAGCGCGGGCCGGGTGTTCCTGTGCTCCGGGGAGCGTTGCACGGATCGCGCCGCGACGCGTGATTTCGTACTTGATCCCCAGCGACGACAGCTCATCACCTACCAGGTGCACAATGCGATCGGTATAGCCCGTGGGGCTGGGCGTTTCGAGCAGGCGCAGCAACATCTGCCGCATGTAATCCACGTCGATCGACAGTTTTTTCATCCGCTGACCTTTGCGCTCAACACTCCCCCTACGGGCCGGGTATGGGGAAACAGAAAGTCGATGAATTTCTCCGCCGTCGGCTGGGGTTCATGGTTCGCCAAACCGGGGCGTTCATTGGCTTCGATGATCACATATTCGGGTTCCTCGACGGATTTGACCAGAAAATCCAGGCCCGTCACGGGAATGTCGATCGCCCGGGCAGCGGCAACCGCCGCTTCCGCCAGCGCCGGATGGAGCCTGGCGGTGACGTCATGGATCGTGCCCCCGGTGTGGAGATTGGCGGTTTTGCGAACGGTCAGCGTCTGGTCGACGGGCAGGATATCTTCCATGGAATAACCGGCTTCGCGGACACACTGCTCGGTGTGGGCATCCATGGGGATGCGGCTTTCGCCTCCCGTGGCAGCCGCGCGGCGGCGGCTTTGCTTTTCGATCAGCTCGGCGATGGTGTGCCTGCCGGTCCCCACGATTTGCGCCGGTTTGCGAATCGCGGCGGCGACAACCTCAAAATTGATGACCACAATCCGCAGATCGTCTCCTTCGACCAGTTGTTCAAGAACCACATCGGCTGAGACCTTGCGCGCGGTTTCGATGGCTTCTTCCAGTTGTTTCGGATCGGTCACGCCGACGGTAATGCCGGCCCCCTGCTCTCCGCGAGCGGGCTTGACGACGATTTTCTCGTGCCGCTCGAGAAACAGGAGATTGTCCTGGCGAGAACCCGCCGACTGCTGATCGGGCACGCTCAGCCCCGCTTTGCGCAGGCAGCGCAAGGTAACGCGCTTATCATCGCAGCGGCTCATGGCGATGGCGGTCGTCAGTTCGGTGAGTGATTCGCGGCAGATGACTGATCGCCCGCCGAAATGCAGCGAGAAATAGCCAGCTTCCTCATCGAGCACCTCCACCAGGATGCCGCGGCGGCGGGCCTCGTTGACAATGATCGCCGCATAAGGGTTCAACCGTGCTTCGGGCGGCTCGCCGATATACAGCGGTTCGTTGATGGCGTTTTTCTTCTTCACGCAGAAAACCGGCACGCGCTCAAAACCGAGCTTTTCATACAGTGCGATCGCCTGCGTGTTGTCATGCATGACCGACAGGTCGACGTAACCGCGCCCTCGGGTCACGTAGCGTTCGATCAGGCGGCGCACCATCGCCTGCCCAACGCCCGGCTGGGGCGCCTGCGGATCGACCGCCAGACACCACAGGCTGGCGCCCTTTTCGGGATCCTGGAACGCATACACATGATCGACCCCGGTGACCGTGCCGACGATCTTGCCGTCGGCGGTGTCCTCGGCGACCAGCCAGGTGTGCGTGCGATCGTTGACGTGTTCCAGGACGAAATCGGGATCCACCGGCACCATGTGGCGTGCGGCATAGATGCGATTCATGGCCTCGACATCGGCGCGCGAGCGCACGCGTCGCACGACAAATCCCTGCGGCTGGATGCCGCCAGTCTTGTAGCGATGCAGCCACAGGCGATAGGTATGCGACGGATCCAGAAACAGCTCGCTGGGCGCCAGCGAAAGCACGACATGAGGATCGCGCAGATAAAAGGCGATGTCACGCTGGCCGGGCTGTTCTTGGAGGATGGTTTTGGCCAGGGCCTCTGATGTACTGAAGGTGTGTCCGAAGATAAGACGCCCCCAGCCCATTGGCAGGACCACGTCCGACTTCATCTTGGCGGCCACCTGCTGGCTGGGCTGTTCCCAGTTTCGCAACGATGGCCCGAAACGCGGATCAAAGGGCGCGTCCGTCATGGTGCTTGACCTTCCCATTGCCGCTCCTCTTTTCATGTTGATCAATTTATGCGCCTTCAATTCCGTGGCGTTGAAGCCAATATTCCAGAAGTGCCACCTGCCAGAGCTTGGAACCCCGCAGCGGCGTGATGTGTTTCTGGGGTTCGGCTAACAGTTGCTCGATGTATTCACGTCTGAACAAGTTGCGGCGACGCGCCTCAGGCGCGTTCAGCACATCCTGGACAAACCTGAGGTAAGGCCCCTGGAGGTATTTCAATGCCGGCACGGGGAAATACCCTTTGGGGCGATCGATCACGGCGGAGGGGATGATTCGCCGCGCCGCTTCCTTGAGCACATGTTTTCCCCCCTCTTTCACCTTGAACTCGGCAGGAATCCGTGCAGCCAGCTCTACCAGCTCGTGATCCAGGAATGGCACGCGCGCCTCCAGGCCCCACGCCATGGTCATGTTGTCGACCCGCTTCACGGGATCGTCGACAAGCATGATCGTCGTATCAAGCCGCAAGGCCTTGTCGATCGCGCGGGTTGCGCCGGGCCGGGCAAAATGCTCGGCGAGGAAGTGGCTGGCGTGATCGGTCTGCACAAATCGCGGATCGACCACCTCCCGGTATTCCTCGAACGAACGATCGAAAAAGACGCGGGCGTAATCTCCGACGGGATCCTGCGACTGAAGCAGTGGCGGATACCAGTGGTACCCGGCAAAAACCTCGTCCGCCCCCTGGCCACTTTGCACGACTTTCACATGCTTGGCCACTTCCTGGCTGAGCAGGTAAAAGCCGATCGCGTCGTGGCTGACCATCGGCTCGCTCATGGAGAGCACGCAATCTTCCAGCGCGGGCAGTGTACGGGTGCTGTCCACGCGGATGCGATGGTGATCGGTGTCGTAATGCCTTGCGATGATGTCCGAATATTCGAACTCATCCCCTTTTTCCTCGCCGACGCTTTCAAAGCCGATCGAAAACGTCTTGAGATGCTGCTGACCACCCTCGGCCAGCATGCCCACGACGAGGCTTGAATCCAGCCCGCCGCTGAGCAGCACGCCGACGGGCACATCGGCGATCATTCGCCGATCAATCGCCTTCTTGAGCGCATCGATGACACGTTCCTGCCATTCATTGAAGCTGACGCCGGACTCTTCCGGGCGCGGGTCGAAGCTTACTTCCCAGTAGACCCGCTGATGGGTGCGGCCATCGGGCTCAAAGGTCATGAGGGTAGCCGGCGGCAGCTTGCGAACGCCCTTGAGGATCGTCATCGGCGCTGGAACGACGGCATGGAATGTCATGTAGAAATTGAGTGCCACCGGGTCGATGGAGGTATCGACATCGCCGGCTTGCAGCAGGCCCGGCAGGGTTGAGGCGAATCGGATGCCGCTGGGTGTCTGGGTGTAGTACAGCGGTTTAATACCCAGGCGATCGCGCGCGAGGGTCATTCGACCGGTGTCGCGCTCGAGCAGCGCGAAGGCGAACATGCCGTTGAACTTTTCGACACAGCGATCGCCCCAGGCGTGCCAAGCTTTGAGGATGACCTCGGTATCGCCGTCGGAAAAGAATTGATACCCCTTGTGCTCCAGTTCCTGGCGAAGCTCGCGGTAGTTGTAGATTGCGCCGTTGTAGACAATGCTGAGCCCGAGGTGGGGATCGATCATCGGCTGCTGGGCTCGCTCAGTGAGATCGATGATTTTCAGTCGCCGGTGGCCAAGGGCAGCTTGTCCCTGGACATGTATCCCGGCGCCATCAGGCCCCCGTCGGGCCATGTAGCCAGCCATCGCATTGACGGCGCTGGCGGACGCCATTTTTCCGTCGCGGCGAAGTTCGCCG
>CAZSJB010000101.1:0-8470 GCA_964606625.1 uncultured Tepidisphaeraceae bacterium
TACGGTCTGGACACCTCGGGAAATCTGGATTGAAGGCTCCCATTCCAGATTTCCGGCGACGACCTGAATCTGCCCTGTACGACAGGCGCCATTTCCTCCCTGAGTCACATTGCAGGATCGAACATATAGCCCTTTGCCGGGGCGACGTTCAAGTAGGCCTTCGTTGATCAACAGTTCGCTGGCCCGTCGGACGGTCATCCGGCTGACACTGTTCTGGCGCGCCATGCCATGTTCAGTGCCGATGAGGTCGCCAGGCTGATAGTCTCCCCGGCGAATAGCGCGGCGCAGTCCCTCTGCAAGGGATTCATAAACCGTGGCGCCTTCAAGCTTGACCAGGGTTGCATCCATTATGGACAAGTATACATCAGGTATCCAACCTGTCAATAAAATCCTGATACAGGCCTAAAATACCCAAAAAATCGCTGTAAATGCCGATATTTTCATAAGATTAGTTGAATGTATACCAGTTGTGTACCGGTATATATTGGGGTTGAAGATAGTAAAGAAAGAGGAAATGTAGAGGCTACGGTTGAGGCAGCCAAATGTCTTCGGGAGTGGCGAAAATCACTTCGAGAGCGTACCGCTCAGCTTCAGAATCGGTTAGTTCTCTCGCCCACGATACCCGCCGTGATCGGTTTGCGCCCGGGCCGGTGCAGGCGTATTCAACGAAGCGGGCAGTCTGTTCGCGGTGGGGTTGCCAGTGATGAAATCCTTCCGGGCGAATGTGGTTGCCAAAATAGCAGCGGATAAAGGCTGCTGCTCCATAATCCCGCCAAGGCCGTCCCAGATAGGCAGGGGCGCCTTCTCCTGTGAAGGTGCAATTGAGGAAGACCAGCCCAAATGGTGACTCCTGTGGTGTACTTGGAGCTGTCACATATCCTCCATTGTTGCTGTGAATAGTGCAGTGATCAAAAACCGCTGTGCTGCGGCCAAAAATGAAATCAACACGACCTTCAATATAGCAGCGGCTGAAATAGGCCCTTTTGCCATTGACGTACAGGGTGTCCTGGCCGCCAAGAAAGCGGCAATTGCGGAATGCAACGCGATCAGAGCTGATCCAGACCGCGACGGCCTGCGCGATATGTCCTGATGGGTTTTCGAAGGTGATATTTTCCGCCGTAAAGTCATCCGCATCGATGCGGGTGCTGGTGCTGCCGGTGGTGCCTACCGGTTGGGTAGCGGGCGGCAAAATGGATTTGGCATGCAGGTCGTATGTGAGGATCACCTCTTCCGGGCGGGTGCCGCGTCCGATCAGCGTAATTGGTGGCTTGGTGCGCGAGATGCGGATGCGCTCGTAGTATCGCCCTGGCTGGACATGGATCAGAACCGGCGTATTGCTGCCATCAGGGATAGCATCAATGGCAGCCTGTACGCTGGCAAAATCTCCGCTGCCGTCAATTGCCACGACGATTGCCTTGAGACCGGGATCATTCATGGACATGGCTGCGAGGGGGCGTTGTTCGTTGTGCTTCTTCAGCCACTTCTCATATTCCCGAGCGACCGACTCACCCCACCTGCCCAGCCAACTGTATCCCGTGGCCCGTTCCGGGCTGATTTCAGAAATCGACCACTTCTTGACTCCATCCCGATCGCAATAAAACGGTTGATTTGTCTCGATGTCGTAAAACCTTGCCCATAGCGGTGGGGCGTCCGGATCATCAATCAGTTCTGCCCGTTTCTTTTTGGGGTTATCAGGTAGCGGTACATAGACCAGGCGTTTTCCCGTGATCTTTGACCGTTCAAACCAGGCGGCTGCCGCATGAATCGCCTGTTTTATCCGATCGTCGGGTTCCTCGATCTGCATCAATAACCGGATAATTCTCGCTCCCTCCGAGCCGCTGATCGACGGCAGTTCATAGCTGCGCCCTGTGACTGGTTCAAGCGTCTCAGCATGATGCTGTGCACACCAGCCGGTCAATTGGCCGTTGACGGTGATCTGCGTATCCAGAATGCACTGCACGCCTCGATCAAATGCCTGCTGGGCAGCCGCTCGTTTCTCCGATTCCACAAATCCGAATGGATCCTCACCGCGTGCGATGTCATGCAGCAGATGCATGACCATTGTCATGGCGTTGTCGTTAAAAGTGATGTGTCGTCCATATCGGTTCTCACCCGGGACATGTTGTGGCCAACCGCCATTGGGCAGCTGTGCCTCAAAAACAAACTGTAGGCCGCGGTCAAAAGCGCGTCGGTAGATTTCTTTTCCCGTTAACGCGTATGCCTTTGCCAGGATCCTCATTTCAGTGAAGGTTGCACCGTTATCGAAACCGCTGCGTGCATTGGGTTTGGGTGGGGAAGGGCGTGGCCGGCTGTAATCGGAGTTCTTCCACCATCCGCCGTTGGGATTCTGCCATGAAATGATGTTCTCCAGGATGCGCTGGCCTTCATCGCTTCGATACCACTCTTCGGAAAGGTCACGCAGATCTCGTACGCTGAGTGCCATCGCCAGGCAGGGGCTCAGCAGCACAAGGGCTAACCCTGCGAACATCATAAAGAAGGCGAACGAACAGATGGGCAATTGGGGTGATATAGAGCGCATTGCGTGGTTACATTACACCATTTTCCTAGGCTTTACAGATTCAACATTGCGTCCGCTCATTTCAAATTCGCGTCACGTCACGAAAAGGTGTCTTGCAGGAATCGTCAATACTCTTGAACAAACCGTGCATCGGGCTGACACGTCTAAGGGCGTCTGGTAAAGCTGAACCTTGATGGACTCAACAACCGGTGTCGTCACATTGCACCAGCCGCGCTGCCTTGTCTTCGGTGCAGGTAGCGCTCAGCGTATTATTGATGAGGTTGCTTCAGCTTCCCTCAGGTCCGTGCTTTTCGTGACCTCACCGCCGTTGCGCCATGTATGTGATCGTCTGGCTGTTGATTTGGAGCAGCGCAGAATCCGGGTGAGCATCTGGGATCAAGTCATTCACGAACCGGACATCGATACTTTTCATGCTGCGCTGGCCGTGGCTAAAAGCGTTCATGCCGATGGTATCATCGGCTTGGGTGGTGGCAGTGCGATGGATGTCGCCAAGCTGGTAGCCGCGTTATTGGATGGTTGCCAGGACATTTATGAGGTCTTTGGAATCGGCAAGCTTGAAGAGCGACGCGTTTACTTAGCCTGTTTACCAACGACTGCCGGGACCGGCAGCGAGGCCTCACCCAATGCGATCCTGCTGGATCGCCGTGAATCGCTGAAAAAGGGAGTCATCAGTCCGTATCTTGTGCCTGACGCAGCGTATGTTGATCCGCTTCTGACTTTGAGCGTTCCGGCTGACCTCACGGCAGCTACGGGCATGGACGCCCTGACCCATTGCATCGAGGCGTACGTCAATCGCTACGCACACCCCATGATTGATCTGTATGCCCGGGAAGGGATTCGGTTGATCGCTCGCAGCCTGCGACGCGCAGTGACAGATGGGCAGGATCTGATGGCCCGATCTGACCTTGCCTTGGCCAGTTTGTTTGGCGGGATCTGTCTTGGGCCAGTCAATACGGGTGCTGTCCATGCGCTGTCTTATCCCCTGGGAAGCAGTTTTGGGATTGCGCATGGGGTGGCCAATGCGGTACTGCTGCCGCACGTATTGCGGTTCAACCTGTCGGCTGCGCCAGAGCGTTATGCGGAGGTGGCCCGGGCAATGGGCCTGGAGGGAGGGGATGATCTTGCTGTCACGGCCCAGGCAGGCGTTGAGCTGGTCGAACAGCTTGCGCGCGATTGTGGCATTCCTCAAAGGCTGACTGAGTTGGGCATTGCCGAAAACGCAATTGAATCCATGGCGCAAGCGGCGATGAAGATCACGCGGCTGCTTGAGCGAAACGTACGTGAAGTAACGTATGAAGATGCAGTAGCGATCTATCGGGAGGCGATGTGAATGGCTGAGCAACTTTCATATCGTGGTGTAGTTGTGCCGATGGTCAGCCCCTTTACCGAAGATGGTACGATTGATGTCGAAGCGGTAGGACGCATCGTCGAGCATCTGTTGGAGGGCGGTGTTGACGGCATTTTCGTCCTGGGGACAACTGGCGAGGCTGCATCGACCCCGATGGCTCAGAAGCTGCGCATCGTGGAGGCCACGGTGCAGGCAGTTGGCGGACGTGCCCTGGTTTACGCTGGCATATCCAGCAATTGTTTTGTGGAATCTGTTGATGCTGCTGACAAGTTTCACCGACTGGGGGTTGACGCCGTGGTGGCACATCCACCTTGGTATTATCCCCTGAATGACGACGAGATATACGACTATTTCATCAATCTGGCAGATGCGATAAAGCCACCACTGGTTCTTTACAACATCCCTGCAACCACGCGTCAGACAATCTCCCTCCAGGTGCTGGATCGTCTTCGTCAGCATAAAAAGATCGTTGCGCTCAAGGATTCCGCCAATGATGCGCAACGTCTGTCTGATCTGTTGCCGCGCATGGGTGGCAGGGGAGGATTTCCCGTGCTGCTCGGATGCAGCGCACAGTTTGCGCATGGATTGAAGCTGGGGGGCAGTGGGCTGGTGCCCAGTGGCGGCCACTTGGCGGCCAGGCAGTATCAGTTGATGTATCAGGCCGCCCTTCAGGAAAACTGGGATGAAGTGGATCGCCTTCAACAACTGACCGAAACGATATGTGCTGCTTATCTCGCCGGGCGTTCACTGCCCGGTCAGCTGGCGACGTTGAAGTTGCTGCTTGAACGGCAGGGACTGTGCAGCCGAACGGTTTTACCGCCTCTGCGTCCTGCACGTAATTCAGAAATTGTCCAATAATGCGCTCTTATGGCAGCCTGCCGATTGGGTGCAGGGATTGCTGTAGTGAGAGGAATCGGTGCTTGGTTCTACCCACGAAGGGGCGCAACATCGTCGGCAGGAACCATGAGTGACCAACTGCCAATCCTCGGAATCAGCATGGGGGACCCAGCCGGAGTGGGACCGGAGATCATCGCCAAGGCTTTGGCGCGATCAGAAGTGCGTAGCCTCTGTCGGCCTCTGGTAGTGGGATCGTCCAAGGTCATGACCGCAGCGGCTGAGCGGTTGAATATCAGGCTGAGTGTGCAGGCCGTTGACAGTGTTAGGGCAGCCACTTTCGCACCCCATTGCATCGAGGTCATCGAAGCAGATCCCATCCGCATGGATCAGTTTGAGCTGGGGCGGATTTCGGCAGCTGCGGGACGAGCGGCGTTTGAAGCTGTCCGCAAGCTGATTGAACTGGCGATGAACAAAGAGGTAGAGGGCACCGTTACTGCGCCAATCCATAAGGAAGCGCTCGCCTTGGCAGGCTGTCGATATCCCGGCCATACCGAGATTTTCGGTGAGCTAACGGGGGCGCGGGATTTTGCCATGATGCTGGCTGCCGGGAAATTGCGTGTGGTGCATGTGTCGACCCATGTGTCACTTCGCGAAGCTTGCAATCGCGTGACGCGGCAGCGAGTGCTCACGACGATCGAATTGGCGCACACTGCCTGCCGTGATCTGGGCATCGACACCCCTTCCGTTGGAGTAGCGGGCCTGAATCCGCATGCCAGTGATGGTGGATTGTTTGGGACAGAAGAGCAGGAACAGATCATTCCTGCTATTGAAGAAGCTCAGCGCAAGGGAATTGATGTTGTCGGTCCGTTTCCTCCCGACACTTTCTTCGCGATGGCGATTGCAGGCGCCTGGGACATCTGTGTGGCGATGTATCATGATCAGGGCCACATACCGGTGAAGATTAAAGGTTTCAGATATGACAGGCAACGGCGGGCATGGACAAGCGTGAATGGAATCAACGTATCGCTGGGTCTTCCGATCATTCGCGCATCGGTGGACCATGGCACAGCCTTTGATCAGGCAGGAAAGGGAACTGCCAGCGATGACAGTCTGGTCGAGGCAATTGGTTATGCCGCGCGGATGGCGCAACACAGGCGCAAACAATGAAAAGTGTTTTAGTCATTGCGGATGATTTAACCGGTGCTGCGGAGATCGCAGGTATCGGATTGCGCTATGGACTGGCTGCCCATATGGCACGCGATGTCCCGCCGCCGTGGCGAAAGGGTTTGACTGTCATTGATACGGATACGCGCCTGCTGGCAGCGGAGGAAGCAGCAAAACGGGTACGGCACCTGCTTAGTCGGCTGGGAACGTCGCATTTCGATCTGGTTTACAAAAAGGTGGATTCAGTCATGCGCGGGCCCGTGCTCGCGGAGCTGGAGGCGGTGATGGCCTCTTTGCGACAGCGAGGGGCACTGCTGGCTCCGCAGAATCCGTCACGAGGCCGGATCATCCGAAATGGAGAGTACCGCATCGACGGCATGCCGCTGTATGCCACCGCTTTTGCCAATGATCCGGAGTATCCGGCCCGATCGGCACAGGTGCTTGATCTGTTGGGCGAGTCATCGCGATATGCTACCGGGTACGCGGACCCGGGCGAGCCGATTCTACCCGATGGCATCACCATCTGTGGGGGATGGGAAGTGGATGATCTTCAGCACTGGGCAGCCAAAGCAGGAGGCGATCTGCTGCCGGCAGGAGGTGGGGATTTCTTTGAAGCCATGCTCCAGCGCCGCGGATTCGAAGCCATCGGACTGATGTCTCCGGCGCTGCCTCGCGGCAGTGTTCTGCTGGTCTGCGGGAGCACCTCTGCATATGGCCGGGATGTTATGGCCAGGGCAGAGCATTCGAACATGCCCATCTGCGAAATGCCGGATGATTTGTTTGACGATCCGCATTCGGAGTCCCCATGGATCGAAAAATGGGCCAGTGAGGTCAGCAGTGCGATCGCACATCAGAACCGGGCGCTCATGATCATCACCCAGCCCATCGATCCTTCACCGGGGGTTCCGCAGAAACTGGCAGAGGTTGTCTCACAAGTTGTACAACAGGTTCTCGCGCGTCAGCCAGTGGACAACCTCCTGATGGAAGGAGGAGCGACGGGATCGGCTGTTTGTCGCAAAATGCAATGGCATACGTTCCGCGTCATCGGTGAATTGGCAGTAGGGGTAGTGCTGATGGAAATCCCCAATGCACCGGTAAAGAACATCGTGGTCAAGCCCGGCAGTTACAAATGGCCTGATGCCGTATGGCATTAAACTCACCGAAGGATTAGACGGTTTCTTGAGGTGCTCCCACATGGGGCATGCGGGGTAATATCTCGTCGGTTATTTGGTTTTGCGCCCGAACTTTTCCATTGCCAGGCGGAAGTCCGCATCCGTCTCACATGTGCGTTGAGGCGATTCGCCATTGACAGCGGCCTTCCAGGCGACACGGATGGCACGGACGCCACCCGCCGGTCCGTTGGGATGGGCCATGATTCCACCGCCTGCAAGGTAGAGTAGATCGGTCGTGTGAATGCGTTTCCAGGTTTCAAAAGCTTGCCCACCCCATTGCCCGGAGGAGATGACAGGCAGAATCGGCTGAGTAGGAGTCGATTCAAGACATGCCTGAATCGACGCAGTAACCGAATCATCATCCTCCCAGAACTTGTTGGCAATCCCGTTGACATGAAGCTGATCCACGCCAGCCAGGCGCCAGTAAACCTGGTAGACTGTGAAATCCATGCCTAACCACGGATGGCGTGTCAGCATGCCCCAACCGTTGCGATGGCCATGCACCACCAGCTGCCCTTCGTCGCAGATGCGTTTGACGGCAGACAATCCCACGCTGTTGAGGCTGAGCATGACAGCCGTTCCACCTGCCTTGCGCACGCGATCGTAATGATGGTGCATCGCATCCACTTCGTCAGTGATGTTGAATGCGTACATGACCCGTTTGCCGGTGCGATCAGCGTGATCATTAATCACACGCATCACCGCATCAATCCGACGATCGATCGGCGAGTGGGGCGGATTGGCCATCAGCTCGTCGTCCTTGATGAAGTCGATACCTGACTCGGCGAGCTGGGCGACGAGGTCGGCGGTCTGCTCCGGCGACAAGCCGACACTTGGCTTGATGATCGTACCGATCATCGGGCGGTCTTGTACGCCGGTCAGACGGCGCGTGCCTGCAATGCCGAAATGAGGTCCGGAAAAATGGCTGAGGAATGATGGCGGCAGCTCGACATTCGTCAGACGCAGGCCGGAAAATTCGCGCAGTTCATAGAGATTGCCCTGGAGCGTGGAGATAAGCGTGGGCAGGTTGGCGCCGATATTGTGCACCGGCCAGGAGATGCGGATTTCGCCCCGATGGTAAGGGCCACTTGACGATCGGCTGCCGGGAAGTGCTGGTGCATGGACGGTGTCCAACGGTTTGACGGACTCAACGCATGCGCGATAGCGCTCGCGCAGTGCGTCGGTTTCGCCCGGAACGGCGACAAACGTGCCGGAGGACTGTTCGCCAGCGAGTATTTCGCCGGCCTGCTCAAGTGGCAAGGGTGTTTCGACGCGATATGTAGCGATAATGCGATCCATGAGAGGGTTTGCTCAGAAGCCGATGCTCGCACCACCGTCAACCGGAAGCACAACACCTGTTACGAACCTGGCGGCTGGTGAGCAGAGATAAACTGCCGCCCATCCAATATC
>CAZSJB010000102.1:0-8444 GCA_964606625.1 uncultured Tepidisphaeraceae bacterium
TGCGCGACAACATCTCCTCAGGAATACCAATTCCGGTATCCCGAATGGAGACGGCTACCTGGTGGTTTTCGCGCCGGACGGTGATGGTAATCGTTCCGCCGGCATCGGTGTATTTTGCGGCGTTATTCAGCAGATTGGAAAAGACCTGAGAGAGGCGCACCAGGTCAGCATTGACCTGAATCGGCGTGGCAGGCAGTTCCATACGGATCGAATGTTCGCCGGCTTCAATGAGGGGCTGACTGGTCTCCAAGGCGTGCTGAAGGATGTTCTCCAGCAGAATCGGTTCCTTCTTGAGTTCGATCTTGCCGCGGCTGATGCGCGATAATTCGAGCAGATCGTCCACCAACCGGACCAGATGAGCCACCTGGCGCTCCATCATGCTGTGGACATGCTGTACAGCAGGTGACGCAGACTCGGTCCTTTTCAGGATGTTGAGACTGTTGCGAATGGGCGCCAACGGGTTACGCAACTCATGAGCAAGTGTGGCGAGAAACTCGTCCTTGCGACGATCGGCTTCGCGGAGGGCGTTTTCAACCTCTTTCAGGCGTGTGATGTCTCCAAAGACGTTGATCGCCCCCACAATACACCCATCCGGTTCGCGAATGGGATCGATATTGGCCAGGACCGTGATGCGTGATCCATCCGGGCGTTCAATAACCCCTTCCTGGTTGCGCACTGATCGCCCTTCGCGCAGGGCACGTGCCATATGACAGGCATCGAGGCTGACCGGATTGCCATCCACATCGTACAGGCGCAGCGAGCCGCAATACTTTTCCTGTCCGAGGACCGGCTCTCGCCCCCACAACTCAACTGCCCGCTGATTGAAGTAGGTAATCGTCCCATCTGCATCACACGTGTACGCTGCCACCGGCAGCATCTCAGCCAAGCGACGATACTGTTCTTCGCTACGACGCAGCGCTGCATCGGCACGCATCCGCTCAGTGATGTCGCGGGCAACCTTCGACGCGCCGATGAGATTTCCGTATCCATCACGAATCGGCGAGATGGTCAGCGAGATATCGATCATCCGCCCACTCTTGCTGACCCGCACGGTTTCAAAATGCTTGATGCGATCTCCCCGTCGAAGGCTTCGAAGAATCCGGATCTCCTCATTGAGACGTTCGGGCGGGATAATCAGGGTCACCGACTTGCCGATCGCCTCTTCAGCGGTGTACTCGAACAATCGCTCAGCGCCGGCATTCCAGGACAGGATGACGCCATCCAGCGTCTTGCTGATGATCGCATCTTCGGAGGATTCTACAATGGCCGCCAGCATTGCCCGCTGGTGATCCGCATGATGCACACCTGTCACATCATGGATAAACCCACGGTAGTACCGTGTCTGCCCGTCAATGACGCAAGCGTTGATGTTGATCAGCACATCACGCGTTGAGCCGTCTCGGCAGCGAAGTCGAGCCGGGAAATTGTGCAGTTTTTCACCCGCTGCCAATCGACGGAGCATCTCCTCGGCTGCCGGACGGTCCGCGTGAATGTCGGTGACAGGTCGGCCGACATAGTCGTCCCACGAGTAACCCAGCAGTTCCAACTCAGCCTGATTGGCCCAGAGGATTATCCCGTCCAGGCTGATTTTATGAGCGCCTTCGGCTGCCTCTTCGACAAACACATGAAGTTCATGCTCCGCCTGACGAAGACGCGCAAGCTCATCCTCTAACCGCTGTGTTTTGTACTGCAGTGTGACGAGGGCATGAGCCGGATCCTGCTCCTTAGAAATCTCGGACTCATCCCCACTCCCGATCACTCGCACGTTCGGCTCGCACACGTCTTCCAGCGACAGTCCCACCGACTCATCCTGAAAAACCCGGCTTGGATAAGGACACAACCTGGCAACGGGATGTTGTTTAACCAGGCCCTGCCACGCCAGACCCAACAGGCGGGCAGCTTCAGGATGCCCTGCCTCCCAAAGCGATGACATCATCTCGTCAACAACGTGTCCGCGCGACCAACGCCGAGTCAGTTTTCGGAGAGGAGCGGCAATGATCTCCTCAAACTGCTTGAGATCCGGTGCATCATCTGACGACAGGATACGGTCGAGGGTCTGCTGAAGGTCCAGAATGAGACACTGCCCACGCTGGCGTGCTCGTGCGAGATCCAGCCCCCGTTTACGCAACAATGCTTCAATCTGCTCCAGATGATGAGGCATGACAATCAACATCACCGCCCCATCGGCTACAATCGCAGGACCAATGAACGCAGTGACCGCCTGAACGAGGCAATCACCGTTCTCGTAAAGTTGGATACAATGCTCGTGGATGCCGATTCCGTTCCAGCCACGCTCAGTGGCTTGTGTATGCGCGGGTCTACCACTCAACTGATCACTTTGCAGCAGTCCCACCAGATCCTCGCGGCGATAAAGACGGTATCCGCTGATAGGATGGCGAGCGGGCTTGAGTTTTCCGGTGTTATCCCAGTTTCGCAGGGTCCAGGGGGAGAGTCCGAGGAACTTTGCTGCTTCACCGACGGTGAGATATTCTGCAAAAGTGGGTACGTCGGTGGGATCTTTCATACTTCAGAAACCTTAGCAAAGGCTAGTCCAACCTTAGCATCCTCAGAACTACCGGACAATGCACCTTTTGCCTGTTTCTTCCTTTTTGAGAAGTCAATAAATATCACCAATTTGTTTGTTCGTAACTCCCTTATTGATCCGCCATTGCGCAATCGACAGACAGATCTTCATGACGCTCATAGATGCGGAGGCTGGTCCAGGGAGTGAAAGGATCGGACCAGAACGGATCGTTGGGACTCAGTCCCAAGGGTAGAAAAACAACGCTGCACAGGTAGAGGCTGCCTGTCGAAATGTACCGTTCTCCCAGCGATGGCTGATGACCACACAGACCAATCCTCAGCCAACCCGCTTCATCAAACGTACCCGGGGCATCCAGCATTCGCTTCAGCACAGCCGTCATCCCGCATCGTACCTGCGCAGCCTTCAGCCCTTCGGGCAATCGCTTCAGCAACGCAATCTGTCCCAGGGCATGCAATGCTCCTGTTCGATACGCCAATGACCTGCCAATGGGTGGAAGCGTGCCTTCTGGGCTGATCATCCTTTCCTGTATCACCGCATACCGCACTGCCCGGTCAATGATTCGCTGCCGCAGCAGCATCCAGTTGCCGCGCTCTGGCCAGTCTCCCATCGCCGTGGCGATATCCAGCAGCATGGGATGGATCACAAAAGCGTTGTAATAGTCGGCGTGGAAGAATGCGCCGTCTCCGTAATGACCGTCGCCTTTGTACCAGGCATCGTGCATTCGAAGCGCGTAATCGATGCGAATCTGGTCATGGGGCTCACCAATCGACCGTAAAAACGCTTCGATCTCGGCAGAAAAGAGCAGCCAGTTATTGGCTCCCGGCAGGATGGCCCGCGTGGAGTGCATTGCTTCAATGGCGTGCCGCTGGGTGAGGGTACCCAGACGCCCCCACAACTGATTCGGAGCACGCAACAGGCCTTGCGCCAGGAAGGCTGTGTCCACCAGCGCCTGGGGATGGGTATAGTTGCAGAAATCAGGAGACTCCGGATCAACCGCATGCGCGATCATCTGTCGCGTCAGATCAGCAAGCTCTGCGCGCAAGTTGCTTTCGTCATCCTTCCCGCCACCAAGCTCCAGCCAAGGCGCGATCCCGGCGGTCAGGCGAGCAACCGCCTCCAGCGGACTGACCTCGTGACGATCCTGCATGTTGGCCGCATGCTCGACAGGCATCTGCTGGTGCAATTGCCCGGCTGCTCCCGTGCGGAGCACCGGTTCGGCAATTCGCCGCAGCATACGTATCCATTCCTGTCGATCTGTTTGTCCTGAATCCATAGCCTCTTCGCCTCTGCCCGTCTACACTAACGCCTCATCATCCACCTGTGTCAGACTAACTGGAGAGTAAATGATGGTTATTATCAGGCTAATTCTGTTCGCATGGATGTCATTTTTCCTCATCGGTCAGGCTGCCGTGGCGGAGACAGCAGGCGCACCGACTGAACTTTCTGCCGATTCAAGCATTGATCAGATCCTGCAGGCGCTACAGGCACGCGGAGAGGGATTAGAAGATTTCGTTGCGGACGTCTCCATGGAGGAAATGGATAACACGACCGGTAACGATCCGACACGAACCGGCCGGATCTGGTACGACCGCCTGGAAGAAGGAGCAGTCCGCATGCGGATCATGTTCGACCGTAAGATCCTCGATGGGCGTGTGCTTCCCGAAAAAGTTGAGTATCTCCTGAAAGATGGATGGCTGACCGACCGCAACTATACCAGCCGGGTTGAAATCAATCGGCAGGTCCTTCGTCCCGGCGAACAGATGGACCTGCTCAAGCTTGGCGAAGGGCCTTTTCCGCTGCCCATCGGACAAGATCCTGCCGAAGTAAAACGCCAATTCGAAATCGAAAAACTCGAACCCCGCGATGATGCGCCAGCCAACACCATCCATCTCCGTCTCACTCCCCGATCGGGCACGGAGATGGCCAGGCAGTTTTCCACACTCGAGTTCTGGATCGACATTCAAACCCACATGCCCGTACAGATCGTCACCATGGATCAGAATATGGCCACGGTGCAAACCACGAAGCTCACCAATTTGAAAGTGAACGAGGGCATTGCGGATGAGCACTTTGTTCTGGAGGACATTTCCAGCCAGAACTGGACCCGCCGCGATGAACCATTTGATCGCTAGGTGAGGCTCAGCTGGTCCTCCGAATGGCGATACTGGCTGCGTGAGCGCTCAGATGCTCTGCACGAGCCAAGGTTATGATACTCTGGGCATCAGCCGCCAAGCCATCGGGTGTATAGCGTTCAACACTCATGGTCTTGAGAAAGGAGTACACACTGATGCCACTGGTGAACCGGGCCGTGGTATTCGTGGGCAGACAGTGGCTGGGACCGGCAACATAATCACCGGCAGCCACAGGCGAATGAGGGCCGACAAACACCGCCCCGGCATGCCGAATGCGCGAAAGGGTCCGGTTATCATCGCGGGTCTGGATGTTCACATGTTCGGCTGCGAAGCTGTCCGCCAGCGCAATGATGGTATCCAGGTCATCGCCGATGATAATCGCACTGCTGTCGCGCAGTGCCTTCTCAATCGCCTCCCGTCGGTCGAGTTGAGCGGACTGTTTGCTCAGCTCATCCTTCACCTGTTCCGCCAGTTGGGGACTGGTCGTCAGGAGGAAGCAGCTTCCCGGATCGTGTTCTGCCTGTGCAAGCATATCGGCTGCTATATAGGCAGGATGCCCCGTCTCATCGGCAATGATGACAATCTCACTGGGGCCGAGGAATCCATCGACACCGACCGCGCCTGACACTGCACGCTTGGCCAGTTGCACATAGGTATTGCCCGGACCAACGATCTTATCCACAGCCGGGATCGTCTCGGTCCCAAAGGCCATGGCTGCAATGGCAGCCGCCCCACCGGCACGGTAGACGTGCTCCAGTTTGAGTTCTGCGCAGGCAGCCAATACCAGATCGCTGCGTCCGTATCGGCTTGGCGGGGTGCAGACAACAATTTTCTCTACGCCCGCAACCTGCGCCGGCACAGCCAGCATGATGAGGCTGGACGGATAGCTGGCCTTCCCGCCTGGGAAATACAATCCCGCACTTGTCAGGGGTGTATACCGAAGCCCCAGTTCCACACCAGACCGGGTAAGTGGCTGAACCGGGGGCGGCAGAATATGTGACTGGTACTCGCGCACTTGGGCGATCGACCGATGCAGTGCTTCACGCTGATCGGCGGGGATACGATCGCGGGCAGCGCGCATCTCGTCAGCGGTAACCCGAAGTTGATCATCAGTGAAGTTCGGATCGTCAAACTGGCGCGCCGCCGCAACGATTGCCTGATCTCCCTCAGCAGCAACCGCGGCGAGAATCTTCTGTACATCGGCAGCCATCCTGGCCCGCTCCCCCTGATGAAGCGCCAGCGCCTTAGGATCCAGCCGAAGACGGTTCAAGACCGCCTCTACCTCCAACCGCTCTTCCGCCACATCCAATCGCAATACCGGAATCATGGCGAGCAGTTTACGCCAAAAGAGGTAGAAGCGGTAATCGCCGGATCAATCGTCTCGGGCCTGCCCGGTGCGCGGATTGACTTTAACCTCAATTTCGCGGCTGCCGTCGTGCAATTCGATCTCCCAGTGCCCATCATCAAACTCAACATCAGTCACCGGGGCGTTATGAGCACGTTCAAGAGACTGGAGAATTCCTGAAAGCGGCAGGCTGCCGGCGGGCGGCAGATCATCTTCCGAACTGGTCTGTTCCCGGCGGATAATCTCGCCGCTGCGGGGATCAATGTGCAGTTCTACCCATTCATCCCCTTTGCGGGCTTCGATCTCCCATTTTCCGTCATCGAAATCTATTTCCGTAATGAGGTCGGTCTGGGTACGCTCCAGATCGTACACAATCACGGAAAGCGGTTTGGCGCCCGCTGGCGGACGGTCATCGGCCCACGCCAAGCCTGTCATAATGATCAATCCCAGACAGGTAAGCGAGACATATCGCATCTGTTTCTCCATAGGAACGCTGAGTTTTTCAGCCCACTGGTCGGGTCTGTTAGCAACGCTTAGCAATTGCAGTGCCAAGGGCAGAAAGTTTATCTATCTCCCCTATCCGGTCCGTGACATGCGCGCGCCATTGCGAATCGAAGGGAAAACTTCCACAATTCCTTTGACCGCCTCGCGTGTCGAGGCATGACCAACAACTTACTTTATTAACCGCTCGGAAAGGTACTCAAAGATGAGCACTCAGGCGTTTGGCGTGATCGGAATGGAAGTAATGGGCCGCAATATTGCGCTGAATATCGAGCGCAATGGGTTTCCGGTCGCCATCTATAACCGCACCACCTCCAAAAGTGAGGAGCTGATCAAGGAGAATCCGGGTAAGAACATCAAGATGGGCAAGGATCTCAAAGAGTTCGTTGCCCTTCTGCAAAAACCCCGGCGCATCCTGATCATGGTCAAGGCAGGCAAGCCGGTGGATTATGTCTTGAAGGATCTGGTCCCCCTGCTGGAAGAAGGCGATATCGTCATCGACGGCGGTAACTCCCTCTACCAGGACACCGAGCGCCGCGCCGCGGAGATCCAGGGCACGGGCGTTCGATTCTTCGGCATGGGCATCAGCGGCGGTGAGGAAGGCGCTCTATGGGGTCCCAGCCTCATGCCCGGCGGTGACGAGGAGGCCTACAACCACCTCGAGCCGATCCTGAAGAAAATCGCTGCCAAAGCTCCCGGCGATGGCCATCCCTGCGTCACCTACCTGGGCCGCGGCGGTTCGGGCCACTTCGTGAAGATGGTCCACAACGGCATCGAGTACGGCGACATGCAGCTCATCGCCGAAGCCTACGACATCCTCAAGCGCCTCGGCGGGCTGAACAACGCCCAGCTCAAGGAAGTCTTCGAAGAGTGGAACCAAGGTGAAGATCTTCAGAGCTTCCTGATCGAGATCACCGCCAAGGTGATGAACTACAGCGACGAAACGACTAATGGCCAGCCACTAGTTGAGCTGATCCTTGACAAGGCCGGACAAAAAGGCACCGGCAAGTGGACAGTGCAGGCAGCCATGGACCTGGGCGTGGCCGTGCCGACCATTACGGCTGCAGTTGATGCTCGCATCCTCTCCAGCCTGAAGGACCAGCGCATTGAAGCTGCCAAGCAACTGACTGGCCCCACCCCCACTAAGCTGACGGACATCGACATCAAGCAGCTGATTGCCGACGTGCGGGCCGCGCTCTATTGCTCGAAGGTCTGCTCGTATGCACAGGGCTTCACCCTGCTGCAGGCAGCCGATAAGGAGTTCGACTTTGGACTGCGTATTGGCGAAGTGGCGAGCATCTGGGAAGCCGGCTGCATCATTCGCGCCGCATTCCTGAAAGACATCACCGAGGCGATCAAGGAAGACCCGCATCTGCCGAACCTGCTGCTAACCCGCCGGTTCAAGGAAGCGGTCAATCAGCGGCAAGAAGCATGGCGCCGCGTCGTGCAGTTCAGCCAATACGGCATTCCCCTGCCGGCGTTCAGCGCATCGCTGGCATACTTCGATGCCTATCGCAGCGAGCGCCTGCCCGCTAATCTGATCCAGGCCCAGCGGGACTACTTCGGCGCCCATACCTATGAGCGCGTCGACAAGGAAGGCACGTTCCACACCGAGTGGAGCGCGCAGCAGAAATAAATGCTGACAAGGTAAGGAAGTGAGGGGGTGACACGGTAATCGTTGTCACCCCCTCATCTTGTTACCCCTCATCCACTCATCCTGCAAAGGAGCACCTCTTGGCGTATCAACCTCATCCTGATCGCTACAAGCAATCTGACAACTGGTTCCGCCGATGTGGCAACAGCGGCCTGTTGTTGCCAGCCATCTCGCTGGGATGCTGGCATAACTTCGGCGGCGCGGGCACCGACGCCAAGCGGCTGGACGAAACCGCAATGCACGCCAACTGCCAGCAGATGCTCTTCA
>CAZSJB010000103.1:0-8423 GCA_964606625.1 uncultured Tepidisphaeraceae bacterium
TCAACTCATGCACCTGCCATGAGATAACTGCCCACCAGCCATGCACGGATTTGTCCACCATTTACTCACAGTTCCGTGTGGATATTTCCGTCAACGCTTAAAGCGCTTTCGTTTTCGCAGGCTAGAATACCACCATGTTCCTGTGGCGGCTGATCATTTATTTGTGGACGTTTCCTACGACAGCCGTCGGATTGGTTTTTCTGCCGATTGCCCTGGTTTCGGGGGGCGGGACGCAGTGGGTGGACGGGGTGCTGGAGATTTATGGGGGCTGGGTGCGTCTGCTGCTGCGTCACTGCACGGTGTTGCGCGGTGGGGTGAGCGCGATGGCGCTGGGACATGTGGTGATTGCCCAGGACCAGCTTCTGCTGGATCTTACGCGCTCGCATGAGCGGATTCATGTCCGCCAGGCGGAGCGCTGGGGGATGTTTTTCATTCCGGCCTATCTGATGGCGTCGCTGATTGCTTATCTGCGTGGCCGGCAGCCTTACCTGGACAACCCCTTCGAGCGCGAAGCATACGACAACGCCTGAAAAGGACCTTGTCGCGGTTCTGGCAGGGACGTTGGCTATCAGTTATTCCGCAAGACCAGCCGTGAAACGATGTAGGCGGCCACAAATTCCAGGAACAGCACCAGCGTGATCGCCGGGCCAGGGGGGATATAGCGCAGCCATTGATGCACCAACGTCCCGCCGACCGTGCCGATCAATCCAGCAGCGATCGCGATGCCCAGGACCGCCTTCATCCGCCGGCTGAGCAGCGTGGCAACCACTCCCGGCAGGACGATCAGCGCCGTCACCAGCAGGGCGCCGGCAACCTGCATGCCGATGATGATCGTCAGCGCCACCAGCAGCAGCATCAGGTAATGCACAAATCCCGCTCGCACCCCGCCAACGTGCGCGCCTTCGGGATCGAAGCAGTAACAGACGATTTCCTTCCACAGCAGCCATACCATCACCACGATGGCGATACATGTTACCGCGGCTGCGATGGCGTAGGGGGGGGTTACGCCCAGCAGGTTGCCCAGGAAGATGCTGTCGAATCCCCATGGCTGGCGATGGTCCGGGTCAAAGTGCACGTACACGTACTGGGCCGTAAACCCAAACGCCAGCGATGCGACCAGGAAAATCCCCACTACCGCATCAAAATTGATGCCCCCGCGCTGCGAGAAATATCCGATCAACAGCGCCGTCATCAGGCAGAATGCCACGACGCACAGCGTCACGATCCACGGCGTGTGCTCGGCGCCAAAGACGCCCGGCGCGATCAATGCCAGCATCCACGCCACTCCCGCGCCGCCGAATCCACTGTGGGAGATTCCCTCGCCGATGAAAGCCCAGCGCCGCAGCACCACAAAGACACTCAGCACCGCGCATGTGATGCCCAGGGTAATCGCCGTTGTCATTGCGGCGGGAAGCGAAGATGAAAATGCCAGGAACATAGCGGATTCGTGGATTCTAGCTGCCCGTGGCCTGCTGCCCGTGGCCTGCGGCGTGTCGTCCGTTGCCGGCGACCATCCCCAGCCCCATGGCTTCCAGATCGCAGGCAAACATCTGGTAAACCAGGTCTGCGGGCAGATGTTCAGGAATGTCGTGGTAATGGAGTGTCACGTTCAGGCAGGCGATGCGATCGGCGATCGCGCTCACCGCCCGCAAATCGTGGCTGACGAGAATGATGGTCAACTCCAGGTCCGTTTTAAGCTGCTGGATCATTTCGATCAGCCGCTGCTGAGCGCTGCGGTCGATGGCGGTGGTCGGTTCATCGAGAATCAGCAGCTTGGGGCGCGGTGCGAGGGCCTTGGCGATGAACACCCGCTGCAATTGCCCCCCGGACAGGTGGCCGACCGGCGCCGACGCCATATCCGCCAGGCCCAATCGCTCGATCAGCGTTTCTATGAAGGTCAGGTCCTCGCGCCGATGCGATCGAAACATCCCCGTCTTGCCGACCAGTCCCAAGCGGATCACCTCGCGCACCGTCAGCGGAAATTTCTCCACCACTGGCGCATTTTGCGGCAGGTATCCCACGATATCCCCCCGGGCTACGGCTTTTTCCGGGGACAGGCCATCGAGGAGAATCTGTCCGCGCGTCGGCTGAAGCAGACCCAGCAAAAGCTTAACAAGGGTCGTCTTGCCACCGCCGTTAGGGCCGATCACTCCCAGTGTGGTATGTGGCGGCACCTGAAGATTGATGCCGCGCAGCACCGGTTGATCGCGGTAGGCGAAATCGACGTTCTGGATGTCTACGAGGGGCGTCATCGAAAGCGCCGATCATAACCGCCCTGCAAGTATCTTGCACTTGGTGGCGCGGGCGATCTTCTGCAACAAGCATTTCTTGGCAGAAGGAGGCTGGTGTTACATCACTGTGGAAAATCGGGTATCATTGCTCCGCTGGACACATGGCAGCACCCACAAAAACGCACTATTTCCGACGATTTTTAGCCTATGCGCTCAATTACAAGGGTCTGCTCGCGGTAGCGATCACGGTCGGAGTCGCCAAGTTCACGCTCCAGTACACCTTCCCCTGGATTGGAGGTGAGGGGATCGACCAGGTGGTGGCGCCCGATGATCCTTCCACTCCGCTGGAAGATCGGCTGCAACGCTTGTGGATTCTGGTAGCCGCCGGCGTCGTGTTGTCCATCCTGCATGCGATGGCCACCTTCGGGCGGACCTATTTCACCGCGAATCTCGGCAATCGCATCATCCGCGACCTGCGCCAGGACCTGTTTGATCACCTGCACCGTCTCAGCCTCCACTTCTACGCCAAGGAACGCACCGGCGCGATCGTCAGCCGTATCATCACCGATATCCAGCAGGCTGCCCAGCTCATCAACGGCGGCGTCGTCGCGCTGATGATGGACATGTCCAGCATTTTCGTGGGGCTTTACCTCACGTTTACCATCGACTGGCGATTGACCGCAGCCGCCCTGACGATCATGCCGCTGTACGCGCTGACCTATCGCCAGCTCAACCCCAAGGTCAAACAGGCCGCCTGGCGCGTGCAGTCGCAGATCAGCAAGATCAGCGGCAACATACAGGAGCGCCTCGCCGGGATCGCGCTGGTCAAAACCTCAGCCGCCGAACGGCGCGAATCCGAACGGTTTCGCGAAGATACCGAGGAACATTACGAGCGTGTCCTGGAACAGACCACACTTAACGGTGCGATGAACGGGATCAGCGAGCTGCTCATCCACTTCGGGCAGATGATCGTCGTTGGCTATGGTGGCTGGCTGGCCTTGCACGGCGCGATCAGCGTGGGAGATCTGTTTAAGTTCTTTGGTTATCTACAGGTGATGTACCTGCCGGTGCGGCGGTTCGCGCAGGTGAACATCGTCTACCAGACCAGCCTGGCGTCGATCGAGCGCGTCTTCCAGGTGTTTGACATCACGCCGCGCATCATCGAAAAGGCCGATCCGATCACCCAGCCGCCCCAGGCGGGCGAGGTGATCTTCGACAAGGTGCGGTTCGATTACGTCGATGACAGCGACGAATCGCGCATGACCCTCGAAGAGCGCTCCGATCCCCCGTTGCCCAACGGCAATGGCGGCAATGGCGCTGCGCCGCACGATCGCCGCTGGATTCTCGACGGGATCAGCCTCGAAGTCCCGGCGGGGCAGCGCGTGGCGCTGGTCGGGCCCAGTGGATCGGGCAAGACCACGCTCGTCTCGCTACTGCCGCGCCTGTATGACCCGACCGAGGGGCGCATCCTGATTGATGGCGTCGATATCCGCGATTACCGCCTGCGGTCGCTGCGGTGCGCAATCGGGATCGTGCAGCAGGATTCGTTTCTCTTCTCCGGCACGGTGCGCGACAACATCAAGTACGGCCGGCCGAGCGCCACCGACGAGGAAGTCATCGAAGCCGCCAAGGCGGCCAATGCCCACGACTTCATCGAGGCTTTGCCGGAAGGGTATGACACCCAGCTTGGCGAAAACGGCGTCAATCTCTCCGGTGGTCAGCGGCAGCGCCTCAGCATCGCCCGGGCGATCCTCAAAAACCCGCGCATCCTGATCCTCGATGAAGCCACCAGTGCCCTGGACAGTGAATCGGAGTTCCTCGTCCAGCAGGCGCTGGACCGACTGATGACGGGCAAGACCTGCTTCATCATCGCGCACCGGCTGAGCACGGTTCGCCATGTGGACCGGATCCTGGTGATTAACCGGGGCAAGGTTGCCGAAAGCGGCACGCATGAGGAACTGCTGGCGCGCGACGGCTTGTATGCCCGCCTCTGCCGCCAGCAGTTCGGGCGCGATTACAGCTATGCGGTCTGACAATTCTCGGCAGCCGCGGCGGCAGCAGAAGACCCCTCTCCTACCAATCAAAATCCTAATAATTATTTTGACCAAGCTATTTGTTTGGGTATAATTAAGTGCCTGCGCGGGGGGATTTTGCGCGTCAGACCTGTCCACGGATGTGTTTCACATCCTTTACCTTCTGTGGATAACCTGTTGAAAAGCAAACCCAAACAAACCCAAACGAACCCAACGTGAATCGTCCAAAAACGCGTTTTTAGAGCACTGGAGGGGTTTTTTGAGGAAAAGAACCCATTCCAAAAACGCAAAACGAACCCAATGCGGGTTGGCTTTTTGGGGGGAGGGGATGATCGTCAGGACGCGCCCGGACCATCGGCCTTGGCAGCCGACTGGGTGGTGGGGGAGATCAGCACTCGGGTCACCCGGCGGTTCTGCACATGCAGCACCCGCATGGTGTAATTTTGTCCCAGGGGAACCACATCCCCGGCGCGTGGCCAGCGGTTCAGCTGCTTGACCACGTATCCGCCCACCGTATCCACTTCGCCCGATTCCAGCGGGCCGATGGGGAGCTTCTCCTGTAGTTCGTGCAGGGGAAACGATCCGGATACCCGGAAGTTTTCCCCCTCGGGCAGGAAATCCTGCGTGGTTGTCGTGTCAAACTCGTCCTCGATGTCGCCTACCAACTGCTCGACGATGTCCTCCAGCGTGACGATTCCCTGGGTGGCGCCGTATTCGTCCACCACGACCGCCATATGCACATGGCTGTTCTGGAACTGCCGCAGGAGCTTGTGGGCGGGCAGCAACTCGGGAACAAACAGGATTTCGCGGCGGATGCGCCGCAGGTCAATCTCGCCCGATCCGATCACGTGGACACTGGATCCCGGCAGGCCGTCGACAATGGCAAACGATTCACCCTCGGGTGACTTCTCGTCGCTGACGCGCAAGCGGTGAGGCATCAGGCGCAGGTGATTGAACAGATCCTTCATATGCACCAGTCCCACGACATGATCGATATCTCCGTCGCACAGTGGCAGCCGGGTGTACTCGGTCTGCTGGACCGTGCGCAGGACCTCGTGGATCGGTTGATCCAGCAGCAGGTAATCGACCTCGGTGCGCGGGGTCATGATCTGGCGCACCTTCAGTTCACTGAAGGCAAAGGCGCTGAGGAGGATGGCATTCTCCGCCTGTTCGATGGTTCCGCTGGAAACCGCCTGCGCCAGCAGGGCGCGCAGCTCGTCGGTGGTATGGGGCAGGCTGGCGTGGCCGCCTTTTTCGATCTTGATCCCGCTGACCCGCAGCAGGAGATTGCTGGCGGTATTGAGGATCCAGATCAGGGGATAAAACAGGTACGTGAACGCGATCAGGGGCAGCGTCAGAACCGGCAGGAGCTTGTCGGGGTAGAAGATCGCCCAGTTCTTGGGCGCCACCTCGCCTACGACCACATGCAGGGCGGTGCTGATGCACAGGGCAATAGCGATCGCCAGAGCCGTATGTTGTCCCGGCCCAGGATCCGGCCATCCAAAATGGTACAGCAGCGGGTCGATGATGGCGGCGACGGCCGGCTCGGTGACGGCGCCCAACCCCAGCGAAGCGATGGTGATGCCCAACTGGCAGGTGGACAGGTACAGGTCCAGTTCCTGCTTGATCAGCAGGGCGCCGCGCGCAAGGAGGCTGTTTTTGGCACGGAGTTCGAGGCGCGATTGCCGCGCTCCCACGGCTGCGAACTCGGCGGCTACGAAATAGCCATTGAGCACAACCAGGCCCAGCGTGGCCAGGATCTTCCAGATGATGTCGATCACAGCGATGCGTGTTTGTACCGTGCGGAAGGGGCGTTGTCACTTTTCCGGGACAGGACAATTTTCCCCAGAGGAGGTGAAAAGTCGGATGGTTTCTCGTTACCCATGCATCGATTGGGCTACCGGAGAGCACTTTATCGGGAATTCATCCCGGCCAATGGATTGCCAGCGTGTAATTGGACCATCGGAATGTCAGAACGATATAGGCCATCAGCACCATCCAGATGCCGATCTCGGCATGGATTCGGTGGCGCAGCCGCCAGAAGATCATGGATCCGACGGCTGTCAGCCCGAGCTTGAAGGCGATCAGCGATCCGATCATTCCATTCTGTAGCAGCCGATTGGCCAGGGGATTCAGTTCACCAAATGCGGTGAATTGGTGTGCCCAGAGGGTAAAAATCAGGTCGCAACCGCTGAGCAGGCAGACGGCAAGGATCAACTCACCCATGCGACGGTCGCGGCGATCGTCGTACAGCGGAATTGGAGCACGGTACAACATCTTCACTCCCTTTTTGACGTGACGCAGCGTAACCCAATAGAGAAAAGAGATGCGTTGGCAAAAACATCGGCAAAGAATGTGCCAGGGATAACATCCGCGCGCCGGGGCGGGGGGCGGGGGCAGCCGTCAGCGAGGGGTGGTGCTGGAGCGCAACGCCAGAATCAGCTCAATTTCGCCGCTAGGACGATCCAGCCGCTGGGCGATGTCCTGGGCGGAATGTCCGGCATCCGCCAGCGCGTAAATCTCGGAATAACGCAGATCTTCGGCGCTTTCCGGGGACGATTCGGGGGCGGGGTCTGGCGAGGGGGCCGAAGGTTTCGCCGGTTGCGATACAGCCCCTTCCCCGGCGGCGTTTTGCAGGCGTTGCAGTTCGGCGATCTTGCTGTCTGCCTCTTTAATGAGCAGTTCGAGGCGCGTGGCGCGGGTGTCGAGCTGTGCGGTGATCTGTCTTGCCATCTCCGACAACTCGACCACCAGGTTATTCATTTCCCGCTCCAGCGAGCGTTGCTGTGACAACGACAACCGGGGGACCGATTCCAGAGGATCGCGCTTCTTGCGGCCGAACTTCGGCCGCAGCAGCAGGTACGCCAGTCCCATAATGCCGACGGCGATCGCAAACCATTGTTGCGATTCGTTGCCTCCATCGGTTTGTGCCAGGTAACTGAGCATCGAATGCGCGTGAAAGTACGGCGACGGCCGGAGAAAATCGAGTTTGCCGCCGGGGGAGCAGATTTTCCACAGGCGCCGCCGGCGGGTAATCGCCCTGTGCCGCCTGTCCATCCGGACTCACCGGCTGACAACTGCCACCATATTTGCGATGATACAGGGCGTGACCAAGTCGTTGAAAGGCAAGTTCATTATTGCCTCGCCTCGGCTGATGGATCCCAACTTCGTGCAATCGGTAGTGCTGCTCATCCAGCACGACGAAAACGGCGCGATGGGCGTGATCATCAATCGGCCGATGGAGGTGAGCGTGCGCCAGGCATGCGAACCGCTGGAGGCGGTGGAATGTCTTGTGGAAGCGCCGCTGCACGTTGGTGGACCGTGCGAAGGACCGCTGATGGCGCTCCATGCGCTGGAGGATTCAGCCGAAGGGGAGATCATCCCCGGTGTGTACTACGCGGTGCAACGGCATCATTTGGAGTCGTTGCTCGAGCGGGCACCGATTCCTGCCAAGTACGTCGCCAATTACGCCGGGTGGGGGCCCGGCCAGCTCGAAGCCGAAATCGCCGAGGGCTCCTGGCTGGTCCACGATGCCGGGCCGGAACAGATCTTCGAAGAGGATCTGCAACTGTGGTCCAAGCTGATCACGCACGCCACGCTTGGCCAATGGATTCGACCCGAGCTGATCCCCGACGATCCGTCCCTGAACTGATCGCAGGAGACCGGAAACAGGACAGATGGATCCTGCAAAATAAAATCCGGCCCTTGTACCCCGCCGATGTTCGTGCTAATTCAGGGGAACGACGTGTCGGTAAGACGAGAACGCGTACCGGCCTTGGGACAGGGGTAAACAGGACATCACGTTCCTGCCAGGGGGTAGACCCATTACCGGTAAATATTGCTGACCCGGGCACTGGGGACTTATGCGAACAACGAAGTGGGATCGCAATAAAATTCGTAAAGCCATCCAATCGCAGTATCGCAGAGGATGGGACATCTCCTATTGCGCCATGGCCCGGCGAAAGCAGTCGCTGGTGTCGGCAGCCAATTACCACTTCGGTTCGTATCGACGTGCCGTTGAGATGGCGGGCATCGACTACGACCGTCTTCGTAAAAAGCCCCAGTGGACCAGGGAGCGCGTTATTACCCTCATCCGCCGTGCCCACCGCAATCGCCAGGATCTCAGTTGGCGTGCGGTTATCCAGCGCGGCGATGAACT
>CAZSJB010000104.1:0-8402 GCA_964606625.1 uncultured Tepidisphaeraceae bacterium
CGGGAGACTCCTCATCCCGCTCAGGACGGCCGGCCCTGGTGAGCCGATCGTCGCAAGGCCACGACCGTTGCTGATCCTGTTCGCCGGGGTCGATAACCACGGTGGCAACGAGCGATAACCTTACGCTGCTTTCTTCGGCAAATAGGCCTTCAATTCTTTGGCCAAATGCTGACCAAGCTGATGAGACAGCACCGCAGCGTCAAACCAGTCGAACTGAAGATCACGGCGATTGACCATTTCCACCAGCGCATCCAGAACCATGGATTCCTGGCCTGCTTCGTATCGGAAGCAGAAATGATGCTGCCCCTTGACCAGACTGAGTGTCTTTGTGCCCTGCATAGCTTCTCCCGCGCCGTGATGCGTATCACGTTGCATTTACTAACCTCACTCTGCCTGCTTTTTCAGCAGTTCGCGAATCAATTCGTGATACACAAAGCCGCAATAGCGCTCCATGCTCACAAAATACTCTTTGACTCCCAACGGCCCTTTCGGTTCATATCGACCCTGGGCATAAGTTTGCAGGGCATCCCGAACTGATCCGTTGGCTGCGTCATACATGCCCACAGCCTGTACAAAGCTTACCTCGATCGGCTGGGGGTTGTTCTCTGCCGGCGCGGCCTGTCGGGCAAGCTCACGCGGACTGATATCGGTCTGCCGCACTCTGCTTCCGGCAGGCCGGAACAACTGGAGCGCTGCGCCCAGCTTGGGCGGATTGAACGGGTCATAAATCGTCACCGTCGGGATAAGCAGCGCATCGGCTCCCAGGACGTCACACACCACAGCAGCCTGCTGCTCGCTTTGCACCTTGTCGATGCCCAGCCCTGCATAGACTTCCACGACCCGGTGGACGGGAATCACCGTCAACCCGCGGACCTGCTGCAGTTGCTGGTAGACCAGATCCGCCTGAAGCAGTGGATCCACGGTCTGCTCGCCGCTGAGGTTCAACGCCGGGGCCACGGCCCAAACCTGACCTCGCGATCCGGGCAGCCGCACCATGGCCTCGCGGCCATACGGCGGCTCCTTTTCAATACACCCGATCACCAGCACAGCGATCAGGAGAAGTATCAGGTTGGCAAATTGCTTCATCCGTGAAGCTCCGGTTGATCCGTAATCCTGGTGTCCACTGTCTCGACTACGCTGGTGAAACTCCAGGCATGAGGAGACTGAGGGACATGTCGTCACTCTGTTGTCGCAACTTCCTGTTGCGGTACTGTGTCAGCCCGCACCGACCAGATACATTCGCTGCCGCTGCGGTCACTGATGAAGTACACCCGATTGTCTACTGCCCAGGCTGGCATGAGGTTCGATGACTTTCCATCCGTCAGGCGCCGGCGATTTGTCCCGTCGGCATTGATAATCCAGACATCCTGCTGACCGATTGGTTTGCCATTATTAGTTTTTGCTGGCTCAACGATGGTGCAGAATGCCAGTTCTTTGCCATCGGGGCTCCAGGTGGGCTTGACGATGGCGGCGTTGGTACTGACGGTGACCTCAGTCAACCGGCGGGCCTCTCCATCCACCAGATCAAGCGTCCAAAGACTGAACCACCGGCTTCCGCGCTGCCGTGCCCGCTGGAACGCAATGCGATTTCTCGTCTTGTCAGGCGACCAACTGGGATACAGCCCATACCCGATCATGCGCGTCTCGAGCGTTTCGGTATCGACCAGCCACAGTTCCCATTGATCACTACGTCCGCCATACCGGGCAAAACAGATCATCTTGCCATCGGGGCTCCAGGTTGGCTGAAGATCCTGTGCTGGCCCGCTGGTGAGCTGGATGAGGTTGCGTCCATCGATATCCATCACATGGATGTTCCAGGAGCCGGCGCGATTCGAGGCAAAGGCAATCCGGCGGCCATCGGGGCTGAAAGCGGGATTCACGTTATCCGCATTGTCGCTGGTGAGCTGGATGACGCTCACCCCGTCCGTGCGCTGGAGATAGATTTCCGGATGCACATTGTGTCGCGTGCTGGAATACACCATCCACTTGCCGGTTGGATCAATCGCCACATCCGCGTCATAGCCCTCGCTAACGGAGGTATGCTGCTGGAGATTGACCGGACCGACTGGTTCGGCACGGGTACGCGAGGTGTCATCGAACTCGCCGAAGATGTTGACCGGTGTCATGCGATTGACGGCAACTTCCTCGACAGCCGCAGGCTCGGGTACAGTCGTGGCAGGAGTCTGGATTGACGGTGCGGGTTCAGGTTTGGTCCATGATAGTTCGGCGGTCAGCCTTCCGCATCCTGCCATTGTGGTTGCAGCCACAAAGGCACTTATCGTCAAAATCCTGCTCAACCAGTACTGTTGCATTTGCGCTTTCATGTACGCACTCCCATCCGGCGGAATTGCAGACACTACTTGCGCTATCGGCTGATCAATCAGCGCATTTAAGGCAGCTTAACATTCCAAAGAGCTTTGGGATTTATCGGACGAATGCTCCACCAGACCGCAATAAATGCCGGCAGTCGAGATTTGCCACAGCCCGGGAGGGGTTAATCGGAAAGCAATTTTACTGAGCCCCATTGGCTTGCTGGAAGAACTGGGGAATGTCCTCAATGCGCCACTGGTCGCCGATTTTGACATACTGCGCACCAATGGGCGCCGGCTGATCGAGCTTTTCGAAGGTGAAATAGAGATTACTACATCCGCGTCGGCCAGCCGCGTAATCCTCGATATAGACACGAGATCCCGCCGTCACCTGCCGCAGTTCCCCCAAGCGCTCATTGACCAGCACCTGCTCCATTCGATCAATGAACTGGGTTGGCGGCCAGATCTGCTGGAACTGTGGCGCAAACAACTCATATGCCCCCCTCCAGTCCTGCTGGCGCATCCGTTCCCCCAACTCCGCAGCCACTTTAGCAATCTGCTCCTGCTCCCTGGCGGCTGTGATACGTGCTTGGATCTGCTGCGTTGCTACCAGTCCCGCGAATGCCAGCCCCAGCACAATTCCCCCCCATGCCAGTCCCCGGCCGCTTTGCGTGCCACTACTGTTGTGAATCTGCCGTAATCCCAAGATGGCAAAGATAATGGCTGCAATCGGGACGATTAGCAGCGGCCAGCCCAGCAGCACCACCACGCTGAGCAATCCCAGGACCATTGCGGTCACCGCCAGCGGGTTGATCGCGACATAATCTGTTGCTCCTACGCCGGCTGTCGTAGACATCCGATACAGCCCTTTGAGGGAATCATCTCCGGAAGTCTCCGAGACACTTTTGCCAGCCGGCGCAGTCGACGAATCGTGCGAGTCACTCATGGGCAGGTCATTCGTTCAAGTTCGGAAGGGATGATTTCCGATGCATCCCGAAGAGTTACCGGTCCTAATATGCAACCTCGAAGGTAAACCTGACATGGAAAAACGTCAACTGATCGACGCCATCCGCAAGATCAACCCAACTGCCGGCGAGCAGTTCCTCATGCAGTTCAACACCGACGCTCTGCAGCAGTATCTCGATCACCTGCAAGCCGCCCGGGAACGCCGCATCCACATCAGCGGATGGGTGCGTCAACGCCGCAAGGTACGAATGGCCTCCTAAACCAAGCCGGATCACCCGCGACGGTTGTCCCCCCAGCCCGTGATCTCAATAGGCTCTGACCAGAATCGCTCCGGGATAGGCTGACAAGGCGATGTCCTCATGCGGCATGCCCATTTCCGCACGTCGCTGGGCAGCCCACTGGCACATGCCCACGCCATGACCATGGCCGTGCCCTTCCACGAAGTGGACGTTCTGATCATCCACAATCACCTTGACAAATGAGCTTGGCAGCCGGGTTTTATCATCCGCAGCATCGGTGTTGACTGCATGGCGCAGTTCTTCGCTGCGAAGCATATAGCGGATGCCACGATCGTCGGTCAGGTAGAACCGCACCGGTCTGCCCCATCGGTTCGGCTCGGAATCGATCCGGGCGATGGTTCCCACGCGCGCCACCGGATTCTGGCGCCGTTCCCCCCACAGACGGATCCGCCGAGTTAGCTCCTTGCGAGAGATAGTGATCGGCCCCCAGTTGAATCGGGGAGCGGCACTGCATAGCCCCTGATCTACATGGTCGCTGAGCGGCTCGGACCACTGATCGCCAAAAGCGTCAGCAGCGCTCTGGCTGATCCCACCGCAAGTGCTGCTGAAGTAGGCTTTGAAGATCCGCTCATGACCGCGGGGCCCATAGGCCAGAACGATGCCGGCTGTGTGATCGACGGCAGCCTGGCTTTTGGGAGTTTCCGCCTGGATCCCGCCATAGACCTGGCTGCGCTGGTCGTCAAACAAATCAAAATGGCTGGCCACGGATGATGTGCGGGCCTCGTACAGGGCATACGTCCGGGCAACGATCGCCTGGGCGCGATACGTTTCGATATCCCAATGGGTGTACAGTTCCTTCGAAATGACACTTTTGAGATAGCTGTCGATATCGACGTCATTCACCAGGTCAAATCGTCCCTTGCCCTGGGGCACCAGGCGATACTGACCGCGATAAGCCTTGTTGTTGATGGAAACAGTTCCGTCGTAGGCGGGGATAATGGTCAGCTCGCCCTGGCCCGCTTCGGCATTGCCGATCTTCCAGGTCTGCCCTGCCAGTACGATCCGAACCGGCGTACCGGAACTGACATTCAGCCGGCGTTTGATCCCATCTGACGAAGCGACCACCGTAGGCGGATGCGTCGCCCTCAGGGTGACCTGCTCCACATCATCGAGCAGCAATACCCGCACTAAGGGGATTGCTCCATCCAGTTTCGGCTGAGACAGATCCTGTGCGCAGCCGCCGGGCAGGCCCAGCAGTAAGATCAACAACCCCAGTGACAAGAACTTGAGCTTCATCGGCATCCATGCCTCAACAGGTGACGGCGGAAGTATAACCGATCACACCGCTCCCGCCAGTAACCACCGCAGCGACCTGGGTGAGGCCGTATCCGCCATTGACCCCCGGCAATGTCGGGCATAACCTTCCCCATGCACATGTAGCATCTGGTTACATTCCTTGCTTCATTTATTGGAAGGAGATCGACATGCCTTGGCAATTGCCCCCGCTTCCTTTTGCTCCCAATGCTCTTGAACCGCACATGGATGCAAAGACTCAGGAAATCCACCACGGCAAGCACCACGCCACCTATGTGACGAACCTCAACAACGCCCTCCAGAAGCACCCGCAGCTTGATGGCAAGCCGCTCCATGAACTGCTGGCCAACGAATGCGCAGGCGTTCCGGAAGACATCCGCACAGCCGTCCGCAACAACGGCGGTGGCGTTCACAACCACAATCTCTGGTGGGAAATCCTGGACCCCAAGGACCGTCCCGGCAATGAACCGATCGGCAACCTTGCAGCCGCTATTAACCAGGCCTTTGGATCATTCGACAAGTTCAAGGAAGCGTTCAAGAATGCTGGTCTCACGCGCTTCGGTTCCGGCTGGGCGTGGCTGGTCAAGAAAGGCGACAAGCTCGAGGTGATGAGCACTGCCAACCAGGACTCGCCGATCATGTTCGGGGCCTTCCCGGTCATCGGCTGTGACGTCTGGGAACATGCTTATTACCTCCAGTACCAGAACCGTCGCGCCGACTACCTGGACGCCTTCTGGAATGTCGTGAACTGGAAAGTTGCGGAAGACCGTTTCAACCGCGCTCAGTAACAGTTCAGACTGTAAGGCAAATCACGCCAACGCCCACGGCTCTGACCGTGGGCGTTTTCACTTGCACGGGGCGTCTGGCATAGCGCTTCCTGACGCATACAATATGTGTGATCATGCGCATCAGCCTGACCAAGCAGTTTCACTTTGAAGCCGCTCATCACCTGCCCACCTTTCCCGAAGGACACAAGTGCCGGCGGTTGCACGGACACTCCTTCCGCTTCGATGTGGTGGTTGAAGGTAACCTGGACCCAGCCAAGGGATACCTGATCGATTACGGCGACATCAAGCAGATCGTCGATCCGATCGTCAAGCAACTGGATCACTACTATCTCAACGAGATACCCGGCTTGGAAAACCCAACCAGCGAGATGCTGGCCATCTGGCTGTACAATCGTATCAAACCTTCGCTGCCACTGCTCTCGAAGATCGTGGTGTACGAGACGTGCACCTCACGGTGCGATTATTCCGGGCAATAGCGCCACTATGGGCGGACGAATGCTGGCCTGAAGACGCGATCAGAATCGATGTCCTGATTGCCTGCTTGTGAGGTCACCGATGATTGGGGTGTGACTGGTCAGTGGAATCTTCCAGATCGATGGGGACTGAATCGTCCTCCTGATCCTCGCCAGCATCATCATCGAGAACGAAGTCAATGTGCTCGTCGTTTTCCTCATCGGAATTGAGCACTTCCATCGGATCGAACCCCGCCTCGCTGCCGGTGAGGGTCTGTTCATGAGCAGCGTTCAGATCATCAAGATCCTGCGGGGCCTCCGAATCGTCTTCCAGGACATCGGCACCGATGGCCTCTTCGCCAACCGCCGTGGCGCTGGCGACAGCCGCAGCCGGATCATACGGCTGGAGCTCTTCATCGCTGGGAACGCCATCAATCTGCACAACAAACACGACCGGGCCAATCTGTATCGTATCCCCGGGAGAAATGATCGCCTCCTGGATACGCTGCCCGTTGTGATAGGTGCCGTTACTGCTGCCCAGATCCTCAAGGCGCAGCGTATCGGCTTCCTGGATGATGCGGCAGTGCTTGCGCGAAACGTCCCCCAGGGGAATCCGCAAATCACAATCTTCACGGCGGCCAATGACCGTCACTTCACGCGGTAGCGAGAAACTCCGGCGTTCGCCGTTGGCCCTGAACATCACCAGCACTGCCTGCATAAATCGCCATCCTCAATGTGACATGACTCTGGGGCAACATCTGACAACCATCGTCAAACAGCCGACTTTCTACGCTATCGTATTCCGACATCTCGAGCAAGGACAAAACGTCGTTCTCATGCGCAATCCAGCCCTTGTTAGTCAGGGGAATTGCGAAGGATGGTCCATGGGCTATGGGTTAGGTGAGATGGATTACGCAGCAGCCGGAAGAATCTCCCCATCTGCTGTCGCGAACACGATCCGATTCCCCCCCTCCCGCCAGGCTGTTGCCACAGCCGCCTGCAGACGATCCATGATCTCATCGGCGTCTGCTCGGGCATCGCAAATCCCTATGCTGGCAGTGATGCGCATCCCTTCGCCCCGCATCGGAACCACCATCGCCTCGATGCGGCTGCGGACACGCTCCGCAAGGGACAACAGTGCCTCTGCCGTTGTGTTGGGAGCGATGACCCCGAACTGATCCCCTCTACCGCGGCAGACAATGTCAGCCGAACGGCTGGCGTCTATCAGAATCCCCGCAACATGGCGCAGCATCTCATCCCCTGCTCTCCGGCCGAACTGATCATTCAGGCGACCCAGTCCGTCCAGGTCCAGCAGCAGGCAGGCACAGGCATGGCCCGACCGCGTACTCAGCGAGGCTTCCTGCTCAATCCGCTGGAGAAAGTACGCCTCGTTCCGCAGGCCGGTGACCCCATCCATCAGCCCACGGATCGCCAGCAAGCGTCCCAGTACCTGCAGCCGCAGCGCCATCCGGACCCGTGCCTGCAACTCAACTGGATCCAGCGGCTTGGTGACAAAGTCACACGCCCCCAGCATCAGTGCCCGCCGACGGATGTCGGTATTGGCAGCCCCGGTCATCAGCAGCACCACCGGCTGATCGGCATCCCCCGCCGATGACGTCACCGCCCGGCAAAACTCGAGGGCATCCTCATTCGCCAGGGCCGAATCGAGCAGGATCACATCAAAGCGCTGCTGATCGAGCATCTGCCAGGCTTCTGCGGTACTGCTGGCCAAGTGAAGTTCCAACGGCTCAGCCTCCAGGTGCTTGCGCACCAGCCCTGCAATGCCCGGCACGTCCTCAATCAACAGGACCCTTTGAAGATGCGTCATCATGTCCTCCATCTCCACCTCCCGTCTGTATCGGAAGGATTCCCAGCCGGATTAACTCATCTCCCCTATAAAGACACCCCACCTTAACACCCTGAACCTGCCCCCTATCCCCTTTCAACGAAAACCTCGTGTGCAGCCCCACTACCAGTTCCGGCGTCATTGCCTATACTGTCGCGCTTTTACGAAACAGACTCTCGGAGACATCCCAATGCCCCAAACTGAAGCACCCAAGAAGATCGTCCTTGCATATTCCGGCGGACTTGATACATCCGTGATCCTTCCCTGGCTTAAGGATCGGTATCCCGGCGTGAAGCTGGTCGCGTTCGCAGCCGAGCTGGGGCAGGGATCGGAGCTGAAAGGCGTCGAGGAAAAGGCTCGCGCCAGCGGGGCGGACGAGGTCGTCGTCATGGACCTGCGCCGCGAGTTCGCTGAACAGTATTGTTATCCGATGCTCCGCGCCCACGCGATCTACGAGCAGGACTACCTGCTGGGTACCAGCATCGCCC
>CAZSJB010000105.1:0-8371 GCA_964606625.1 uncultured Tepidisphaeraceae bacterium
GCAGGATGCGTTGTCGGTCGTATCGTGTTTCGAAATGCATGTGGCCCTGTACCGGCTAAAACCCTTGGCCGGCTGCGCGATCTGGACTATAGTGAACGACTTTAGCATAAGGAACTCTCCATGACATCAGATATACAGGACATCCTCAAGCGTGCCGAGGAGCTCGGCAAGATTGTTGCGGAACATCCCATTGTTACCCGCTACAAGCAGGCTCAGCAGAGTGTTGCCGAGGACCAGGACGCTCGTCGTCTTCTGGGGGAGTTTAACCGGATGCTCGAGACGCTGGCGCAGGCTGAGCAATCGGGACTGGGCGTTACCGATGCCCACCGTACGCAGCTTGAGAATCTGCAAACGCAGATTATGTCGCACATCAAGATCAAGAACCTTAACCAGGCGCAGGTGGATTTTGTCGATCTGCTGCGGAAGGTGACCCAGACAATTCACCGGCAAGTGGCCCCGGAAATGGCGGGTCCGACTCCGGTGGGTGGTGCTGGGGCGTCCTCGCCGCTGCAGTAGCCGCCGGGGCCTGGCTGCCCGACCTGCTCTGTAAATCCCCGCTCCTTCCGCCCGATGCCGGTTTGCATCGGAATGATTCTTGCTATGCGCGCCCTATAGATGTGCGGCAGCGCAAGGATGTCGCCGCTTTTCAAACGTCTACGCGCGGATCGGAAAGGACTTTCGCCGCCGCGTCCGATCATTCCGCCGCAGATTGCCGGCGTGCGGAGGAAGGAGTGTCTCATGACACAGTACGACACTGGTTCGCGTAATCCGGATGTGGGGATTGTAAATACCATTGCGACACCGGCGGATCGGGTCCGCTGGGGGGCGATCATCGGAGGGCTGTTTGCAACCATTTCCACGCTGGTCCTGCTGGGCGTCCTGGGAATGGCGGTAGGACTGACTGCCTATGATCCTGGGGAGACGGTGGGCGAGGGCTTTGCGTGGGGGGCAGCCATCTGGGGTGTGATCACGGCGATAGCCGCATTTTTCCTGGGAGGCTGGCTGGCAGGGCGCACGGCGGCCTTTCAGGGCCACCGCAACGGACTGATCAATGGCGCGATGGTCTGGGCGACCAGCATCGCCTTGGTGGTGCTGTTGCTGGGATCGGGAATGACGTCGCTGCTGGGAGCCAGCGCCCAGGCGGTGGGTGGCTTGGCGATGCAGGATCAGAACCGTAGCTCGGCGCAAAACACCTATCTGGACGCTCAGCCGGCGGGCGGTGAGATCGGCATCCAGATGAATCAGGATACCGCCCAGCGGGTGGAACGTGGCGCAACCACGGCAGCCTGGTGGACGCTGATCTCGATGCTGATCGGCTTGGGGGCAGCCGCCCTCGGTGGTTATACCGGCGCTCGCGCTGTGCCGGAGGATGACATGAGCCTGCGAGAAGGCAAGATTCCATCGAATACCTGAGGCGACGCTCTGCCCCCTTTGCTGCTTCTCAAAAATAAGTGGCGGTGACCCTCCGGAGGAGGTAACCGCCATTTATTTTGTATTGGTGCAATGGGATCCGGCTGTATTCAAGGGGTTCCGCCGCGACCCTCGGTGCGGGAATGCCGCTTGTGGCGTGGATCGGTGATATCCTGTGGCGCCTGATCCCAGCCGAGGGGTTCTTCCTCTCGCATGGAATGCTCCGGCTGCTCAGGATTGGTGGAGGAATCGTCCTTATTATTCAGGTCGCGGCCGGCACGGTCATCGTCGGTTTCCTCGGCATTGATCTGCTTCTGGGGATCCTGGCGATTGGGTACCGTATCCTCGAGCTGGTTGGGGCGATCCGTGGGGGTGGCGTCGTCGTTATTGTCGAGGCGTCCCATCCCCGATTCCATCTCGGGCTTGGCGCGCTCGTAGCTGCGCGCGGGATCAGGACCATTGTCGGGCTGTTGGGGGTTCTGCATGGGGTTCTCCTGTGTCATTCCCCGCAGCTTAGCTCGGCTGGGAACATCCAGCAGCGCCAAAACCCCTGCTTGGATGGCAATTCATCCTCCCAGCCGTCCGCCGCCGCCCATGTCCATCTTGATGACTCCCCGCTGACGCTTGACGGCGATCACCCGCTGCTTGAGCTGCTCGAATAAGGGACGCGGATTGGGCAGGCCATGCAGGACCAGGTGGGGCGTGGTAGCATCGTCAGAGATGATCGTGATCGTCCCCACCCCCAGGAGCCGCGCCAGCAGCGACTGCCGGAAGCTGATGTCATCCACATGCCACAGCTCCAGGGTGTCAATCGCCTTGGTAAGCAGGCCGCGCTCGTAGTCGATGCGGTAGTTGGTTACCCGGTAACGGACCGTGCGTACCAGCAGATACGGCAGCGCAGCCAAGAAGGCCCCCACGGCCATGAAGATCAGGATGCCCCACCAAGGCGTGGCCCACCATCCCAACAGCTCGGCTGCCAGGGGAAGAAAGAACAGCCCCACCCCCAACAGCACCAATCCCAGCGAACGCACGATCTCGCCCCGCATCAGCGGTGAGCCTTCGAAGTAGACCACCTCATCGTCTGCGGCAGGTACCGGTTTGTCAGGCTGAGGGGTTGGATCGAGCGCTTCAGTCATGGCAGCCTCGCCGGATATCAGGTGTCATTGGCAAGTTTGAGCATGTGTTTCCACATCTTCTCAGGCACGGGCACAACGCTAAGCCGGCTGATGCGGATCAGGTCAAACCCTTCAAACGCAGGATCGGCTTTGAAATCAGAGAGAGTCACCGGCTGCTTCAGTGGCTTGTCGATCTTGATATCGACGACTACCAGCTTCTCGTCCTCTTCCTTGGGATCGGGATACGGATCAGAGACGATCGTCGCCAGGCCGACAGCCTGGCGTTCCTTGCCGGTGTGGTAGATGACGGCCTGGTCCCCCTTTTTCATGGAACGAATATGCTTCAGCGCCAGCGCATTGGAAACGCCATCCCAGACGGTTTTCTTATCCCGCTTGAGGTCATCCCAGCTATAGCAATCCGGTTCGGTCTTCAGCAACCAATAAGCCAATGTGCTTCTCCTTCACGCATCCCCCCTCCACCTTGTTACCCCTTACCCTGTCATCCTCAAAGTCCCAGCATATCCGCAATCGCATAGCGTCCTGGCTGACGACCTGCCAGCCAAGTGGCAGCCTTCAGCGCGCCATGCACAAAGGTATCGCGATTGGTTGCCTTGTGGGTCAGCTCCAGCCGCTCGCCCAGTGCGGCAAAATAGGCGGTATGCATCCCCACCTCATCCCCAATGCGCAGCGCATGCATGCCAATCTCCCCCTTCTGGCGGACTGCCTCATCCCCGTGCCGACCGTAAACCAGCGCGTCGCGCGTCTTACCCGTGGCCTTGAGGATCGCATCAGCCAGCCCCAAGGCCGTGCCCGAGGGCGCATCCTTCTTGAATCGGTGATGCCCTTCGACGATCTCGATGTCGTAATCCTCGCCCAGCAGCTTCGCGACCTCGCCGGCAATCTTGAACAGCACATTCACTCCCAGGCTCATGTTGGGCGCCCAGAGGACCGGGATCTGCTTCGCAGCCGCGTCGATTTGAGCAAAATCATCCTCGGTCAACCCGGTCGTGCCGATCACCATGGCGATCTTGCGATCAACGCAGACCTTCAGCCACTGCCGCGTTGCCGCCGGCACGGTGAAGTCGATCAACACCTGCGGCTGCCCCATCAGTTCAGCCGACAGCGGCACGCCAATCGCCCCCACTCCGGCGATCTCTCCGGCATCACGGCCGATATCCGGATGATCCGCCCGCTCCAGTGCCCCCGCCACCGTAAACGCTCCGCTTTCCCGCGCCAGCGCTACCAGTCGCCTGCCCATCCGTCCCGTCGCACCTGTGATTGCTATTGATGTCATATTGCCTATCTGATGTTTGAATGGATATGTATGTCAATGATTCAGAGTCTGGTTGTCAGCCTTATCAAGCCGACAAGTCCCAATACGATCCACGGCAGCGTAATCAATACCCCCACGACCTCAAGCACCCGCCATAACCGGCGATACCGACATCCACGGTCCTGCCATGAGCCGATGGCTGTAACCGCAAACCCCGCCAGTCCCGTCAACATCATCGTCAGTCCATTCCCGGGCACCGGCACGCGCAGATAGAACATACTCCACGCAGCAATCCCAAGCATCACCCCCAACAATGTAAACCATGGCAAACGGCGATACCGGTACTCCGCTTGGTATTGCAGCGTGTCATGCATGGCGTTACTAAAACTCCGCCACCGGCACGTTCGTGCCGGTCGGTTTTGCATTGCTCAGCTTCACCTTGGCGGGATCGCCGCCGATGGCGCGGATGATGGCGTCGATGTCATCCGCCACCGGGATCGGCTGGTTGCTCAATTTGCCCGTCGGCTCGGTGCGCGGGGCCTGGTCCTGGGCGGCCCGAGTGTCGATGCCGGTGTGGTATTTCACCGTCACGTTCGGATCTTTCAGTTCATGACCGGTCAGGATGCACACGACCGTCTCATCGGGACTGATCACCTGCTCTTCAAGCAACTGATGCAAGCCAGCCACGCTGGCGGCGCTGGCTGGCTCGCAGCCAAAGCCCCACCGCGCCACCATCGCGCGATGCTCCAGGATCGTCTCATCGTCCACCTCGCGCACCACGCCGTTCATCACCTCCAGCGCCCGCAGCGCCTTGGGCAGATTGACCGGCCGGCTGATCTCGATCGCGCTGGCAACGGTGTTCGCGCGGTAGTTGGATTCATCCATAGCGGCGTACAGCTTCGAGACGGCGTCGCGATCGTAGTTGCCGCCATTCCAGCGCACACCTTGCCGCGTGTAGATCTCATTGAGGGTATTGGCTCCGGTGGCGTTGATGACTGCGAGACGCGGGATCCGATCGATCAACCCAAGCTCCTTCAGTTCAGCGAATGCCTTGCCGAACGCCGAGCAGTTCCCCAGGTTGCCCCCCGGCACGATGATCCAGTCCGGCGCCTGCCAGTCGCGCGCCTCCAGGATCCGGAACATGATCGACTTCTGCCCCTCCAGCCGGAAAGGATTCACGCTGTTCATCAGGTAAATCCCCAGCTCCGGCGCATCGACCGCCACCTGCCGCACACGCCGCAGGCAATCGTCAAAGTCTCCCTGGATCTGTAGCGTCAGCGCCCCGTAATCCAGCGCCTGCGACAACTTGCCAAAGGCGATCTTCCCCGAACCGATAAAGACGATCCCCTGCATCTCCGCCAGGCTGGCAAACATCGCCAAAGACGCACTGGTGTTCCCGGTCGACGCACACGCGACCTTCCGCGCCCCCACCATGTTGGCATGCGTAAACGCAGCCGTCATGCCGTTGTCCTTGAAGCTCCCCGAGGGATTCAGCCCTTCGTACTGAAGCAGGACACGACCGGGTTTCATCCCCAGTTGCCGACCCAGCAGGTCTGCCCGCTGAAGAATCGTCCGTCCCTCGCCGATGGTGACGATCTGCTCCTCGCGGCGGTAGAACGGCATCAGCTCGCGAAACCGCCAGACGCCCGAAAAATCCAGCCGCCCCTCGACATCCGTCCCCTTGGTCTTCCACCGGTCTTCGAACTCAGCCAGCCGCTTCGGCGGATTCAGCTTCGACCAGTCATACTGGACATCCAGCAGGCTGCCGCACTGGCGGCAGGCGACAAGCACCTCATCCACTGAAAAGGTGGCGGAACAGGCAGGATTGATGCATTGTTGATAAGCAGGGTCGGTCATACTGCCTCACAGATTATCCAAGACCGCGTGAAATACCATTGTCGCGCGTAGAATCTAATCAAGGGGTTCCCCCGCTTCGCCACGTCAAGCAGCAATGCGCAATTTAACAGCCCACCCTCAGTATCCTGCTTATTCCTGGTCTACAGCAAATCCTTCACTTTCGAGATACCAGACACCCATAAGGTCTGAATGCCCTCGCCGGAAGCGTCGGTCATATCGAAAACGATAAGAACATCCGGTATATGGTTGGGATGGCTGACAGCCGATACGCACCGGCCCAGCCGAGAACCTGCCAGACCCGCACTTGGTGTGGGAACTGGCTCGTAACCACCCCAACTTCACAGAAATGCCTGCATGTGGCTGAACGAGTTCATTCGCTTTTTCTTTCTTTTGACGCCCTTCTTTGTGCTGTCCATGTTCCTGGCGATGACCACTACCTGGGAACGGCAGGCCCGGCGTGTGCTGGCATTGCGGGTGACCGCGGCTGTGGCGGTCCTGTGCGCTGGTCTTCTACTGTTCGGCGAGTATGTTTTTGCCCTCTTCGGAATCACTATTGATGCATTCCGAGTGGGAGCAGGAACGCTGCTGTTCCTGTCGGGTCTGTCCCTGTCGCGGGGTCATTCGGCGGAGTCGACCGGTCAGAAGCATGATATTGCCGTTGTGCCGCTGGCGATTCCCATTACCGTCGGCCCGGCCACGACCGGTACCCTGCTGGTCATGGGAGGTGAATTAACGCTGCTGCGGGACAAGCTCCAATTGGGCAGCGCCCTGCTGGCGGCAATCCTGGCGGTTGGACTGCTGCTGTACGCAGCGGCCGAGGTGGAGCGCCTACTGGGGCGAACGGGTGTGACGATTCTCAGTCGGATCACCGGCCTGATCCTCGCTTCGATGGCTGCCCAGATGATCTTCACGGGTGTCCGCGGGCTGATGGAGCTGTAAGCACACGTATTTCGTAGCTTGACAGCATCACCGGCTGTCTCATGATTGATTCCAGACGCACAATGAGGAGTCCATCATGCCGCAGTTCAGTGTGATCATCCTGACCGCCGCCCCCCTAGGCCAAGCCGCCGAAGCAGGCGGTGCGTTCGTCAAGATCGATGGTCGCGAGGCGCTGCTTCGCAGCATCGAATTGTTCCTCAATCGCGATCCGGTCAAGCAGATCCAGATTGTCTTCATCGATGAGATCGCTGAAGACGCCAAGCGCAAGCATGGCGCCTACATGAGCTTCGCCGGGGTGAAGTCCGTTATTGCCGGGCCCGGCTGGATGGATCAGCTCGCCGCTGCCGCTGCCAATGTGTCCCCCGAGGCGACGCATGTCATTGTGCATGATGCAGCCCGTCCGGCTGTGCCCTACACCGATATCGACGCCCTGATCTCCGAGGCTGAGCAGCATGACGCCCTGGCACTGGCCACGCCCCTGGCATCACCCATGGTGGCGATCGATCCCCAGGGCAATCCCTTGGCGTACCATAGCGCTGATGAGTTCATGGCCCTGCTGACACCTCAATGCTTCAGCCGCCAGAAACTCGAGCAGATCATCAAAACCAAAGACCAGATCCCGCCCAGCGAACTCAAGCTGATCAAGGGATCCCCCCTCAACCGTCGCATCTCCGGCCCCGGGGATGCCAAGCTCCTCAGGGCCATCCTCGACATGCTCCCCCAACCTCAGAAAGGTCCGCTGGGCGCCTTCGAGGAAGCACAGTGGTGACTGTTGTTATGGGCTATCGGTTACTGGTTACTGGTGTGTGCGAGGACAACACCAGTAACCAGTAACACTTAAGTCTACGCCATCAGGCGGTCGGCGATGCGCTCCCGGGTGGACCACAATCCGGCGCTGGGCGTGTTGATGAAGTAAATCACCTCGCCGTCGGGCATCGTGTTCCAGCCCTCCTTGAGCTTCGACGGATCGTATCGATTGAGCGTTTCATTCAGATCGGCATAGCCGAAATGCACCGACTCCATCTGCTCTTTGGTGAGCTTGCCAGGCGCATAGGTCACCTTGAAGCGGCCTTCGGTGGATCCGTTCATCAGGTGCGCGGTGGCGTTGGCATGTTCCTGGAGATCCTTGTTGGTCTTCATCAGTTCCAGGGTCTTGGGCGTACCGCAGTAACCGTACTTGGCGATGATCTCCTCAACCTCCGGCTGCTCGCCGAAACGCTCAAGCCCCGGCGCGATGATGAGCAGTTCGCCACCATCTGCCATCGCCAGTCGCGTGCGATAAACAGCCTTGTTGGCGACCCACTTGCTGCGGAACTCATCCGACTGCATCACGGCCACGATCTTCTTGACCGGCTCGTCGAACAGCGTGATGTTCTGCTTGGCGCTGCGACGGGCAGCCTGGAGATAGGTCTCCAGGTCATCTCCGACATACACGCCGCTATGCACCAGTTCACCGTCCGCTCCGCGCTGCATGACAACCTGGAAATATACATCCGGCAGATCCCCGAGGAATTTCTCCTCCGCCCAGTTGAAGCAGGCGCGCACAGGCGTAATCAGGTTGCCCAAGTTGTTTTCGATCCCCACCATCGCACTGGTCAGGTGGGCGGCGCACATCAGGTCCTTATCTGCCAGGCCGATGAAATAGTTCTTGTTGTGATTGGCAAAGCCCAGCACCTCGTGCGGCACGACGTGGCCGACATTGATCACCAGGTCCCATTTCTCGGTCATGAGCATCTTGTTCAACCCAACCGGAATGGGCATATCCACGCGACCGTTG
>CAZSJB010000106.1:0-8361 GCA_964606625.1 uncultured Tepidisphaeraceae bacterium
CCAATGCGTGGGTACAGGCATTGCCCCTGTTTGCGGAATACAATGCTCGGGTCACGTTCTTTATCAGCAAGTTTCACCTGCTCTCCCCCCAGCAGGTAGAGGATCTGCATCACCTGGCGGAATCCGGACACGAGATCGGCTGTCACGGGCTGACGCACGCGTCAGCCGTCGATTGTCTTGCCGAGCGCGGCCCCGAACGGTTTCTCGCTGAAGAAATCGATCCGGCGCTTCACCTGATGCGTCAGGAAGGCTTCACCGTCCGGTCGTATGCCTATCCGCGTTCCCAACGGTCAGAGGCCACGGATGCAGTGCTGCTGCACCGGTTTGAGCGGCTTCGCGCGGGATGGTCGGCTTCAATTACCGACGAAACCTTTCCCTTCGAACGATGCTTTGTACCGATGAGCCAACTGGCCGGGCACCGCCTGTTCATCGGAAAGTCCATTGACCAGAAAGCCATCACCGATCCGCAGCTCGACGACCTCATTGCACGAACTGCCGACACCGCAGCCTGCATCGCGTTCTACGCCCACACGATTGCCGACCAGTCCGATCAGCACCACATTTCCAGCCACCGGCTGCGCCGCCTGCTGAAACAGGCCACCCAGCGGGGGGTGCAATTGCGGTGTTTCAGTGATACGGCAGACGCTACCTTCTCATCAGCCTGATAGGCATGGCTGGCCCAGCAGAGCAGGAAATATCAAGGGAGTGCCGAGCGCCTGTTTACGGGTCACGGGTTTATTCCCAGGGCATCCGTCGCTCGGAGGTAGACGGCATGTGACAGGGGCAGATCCAGGCTGGTCAGCACGGGACACTGCCACGGCACCAGCCTCCCGTGGTACAGACCCCTGCAAAGCGACTTAAAGGGAGAACGCAAGGGATCTAAACCAATGAAATTCCGACACTTACGCCCCCCAATGAGGATAGTTTGAGGGATGCTGGATAGGGTTCGGCGGGAGGCCAAATATTTACGGCTTCCGAGGGCATCGGAAGCCGTAATTGCTTATCCAAATGGGCCTTACAGGACTTGAACCTGTGACCTTTCGGGTGTGATCCGAACGCTCTAGCCAACTGAGCTAAAGGCCCTTTTGTCGCCCGGCGGAACTATTCCTCCCGCGACGCGTCAGCGATTACTTTACGAACCGGAACAGGACAAATCAACCGCTTGACCACTGCCCGTCGGCCAGCTCAGGGCGCAGGGTACTTGGGCGGCTGGTTATTCAGGACTGCCATCACATCCTTCACTACCCAGCTCATGTTTGCCATCGCCGTGGTGGTGCGGGCAGCCAAATGCGGGGTCAGCAGGACGTTATCCAGGCCCAGCAGGGGAAAGTCCGGTGGTGGCGGCTCGGGGGCGAAGACGTCCAGCGCAGCGCCTGCCAATCGCTTTTCACGGATGGCGGCAGCCAGAGCATGGGCATCAAGCACTTCGCCACGACTGGTGTTGATGAGGATCGCGGAGGGCTTCATCATGGCGATCTGCGGGGCTGAGACGAGATTCTCGTTGCCCGGTCGCATATCGACATGGATGCTCAGGACATCGGCCTGGCGATAAAGCGTTTCCTTATCAACGGCCTGGGCATCGAATTGCAGTTCGCTGGCAACGTCGCGCAGATCGTTGTAAATCACGCGCATCCCGAACCCGCGGGCACCGATCCCCCCCACCCGACGTCCCACGCGTCCCATGCCCAGGATACCCAGCGTCAACTCGTTGAGCTGCACGCCGCGCACGGTGTTGCGGATCCGTTTGAACTCTTCGGGCGTGTAGGTCCGGTCACGAAAGAAGCACCACGGCCGCAGTAGTTGCAGCATGTATCCGAAGACAAAATCGCCTACGGCCAGGGTATTGGCATCGGGGGTGTAGACGACCTCTACGCCGCGCGCCCGGCAGGCGGCTACGTCGATGTTTTCGATGCCCACACCGCCTCGCCCGACCACGCGCAGCCGCGGCGCACGACTGAGCAGTTCGGCATTGACGCGAGTATAGGTGCGGACGACCAATCCTTCGGCTTGGGCAAGCTCCGCATCGAATCGTGGATCATCCACTCTGATTTCGCGGACATCGGCATGCTCGCGCAGCCATCGCAGTGGCTGGGGATCGGAACCTTCAGTGACCAGTACAATCGGCTTGTTTGTGGACATAGAAAAAACGGTAACGGTGAAGGAGGAATCAGGGAGCGTCCTTGGGCCTCAACCGCCCCTCGACATCGAGATCGAGGGTGCGTTCTCTGTAATCGAGTGTGTATACGTCTTCAATGACCTTGATCAATTCGCCATTCCGAAAGATCTTGATCTTGTAAACCCCCGGTGTGAGATAGATACGGCCGCCCCAGTTATTCTCCTCGGTCAGTTCCAATTGCAATGGCTCGGAGAGGTTCCACCCCTCAACCTGAATCATCATCCCTGCGCGTGCCTCGGTGCCACGCGGAATATGGATAATTGCGGTCGGCTCACCGACGCGCAGCCAGTTCCAGTAAAGCAGCGCCACAAACGTAAAAAACAGCACAAACGACGCGACGATGCTGAGATGGACAAACCACCACTGACCGCGCTGCTCGGGAGAGGCAGGCGGGGTTGAAGGCAGATCAGTACGGGTCGGAGCGTTTGCCATGAAGTTGCCCAAGTCTCTCTATCATATCACCAGGAACGGCCTGATGCGCCATCCGGGATCAGCTCATCAAATTCTCCACAAAATAGGGGTAGGGCAATAATTGCAACACTGCTACACTGTTATATGGCTTACTCAAACTCAGGAAAGGAGCCAACTATGAGGAAGGGATCGTATGTCGCGGCGCTGGCTGTCGCGGGTTTGCTTGTCGTGGGCTGTAAGGATGACTCGGACACCACAGCGCCTCCTGCGACCCCAAGCAACGATGAGGTGCAGCGTCAGGTCGATGATGCAACCCGCGTATTGAGAGAGGAAACCAGCGATCTGGGCCAGAATATTAAGGAACAGGCGTCAGCGGCTGGAGCTAAGCTCAACCAGCAGGTCGAACAGGCCACCCAAGGCCTGGATGCCGAGAGCAGTTCCAGAAGCTACAGGCAGCCATTCAGGAAAAGAACTGGGACGACGCCCGGTCGATCCTCCAGCAGCTCAACGCCAAGCGCGATCAGCTCACTGAACAGGGTCGGCAGCTCCTGGACAAGCTCCAGGCCCAGGTCCAAGCCAGCGAATAATCCAGTCTCTCACATGCGCTGACGCCCGGAGATGGCATCAGCGAGAATGTTTCGATTGGCGTATTCAATATTGCTCCCAGCGGGTAGGCCACGTGCCAGGCGCGTGACCTGCACGTTGGGATAGCGCGCCATCTCCGCCTGTAGATGCAGTGCGGTCCCATCCCCTTCCATATTGGGGTTTAACCCCATGATCACCTCCCGCACCATGCCACTGGCCACGCGACGCATCAGCGGCTCGATGGTAAGATCGCCCGGTTCTATCCCCTCCAGCGGGCTAATTCGTCCCAGCAGTACGTGATAGACGCCGTTGTAAAGGCCCGTTGCTTCCAAGGCGAGCAAGTCCTTGGGCTGTTCCACCACACAGACCAACCCCTGGTCGCGAGCCGGATCAGAACAGATATGGCAAGGGTCAGTTTCGGTGAGGTTATAGCAGACGCTACAGTGTTTGATGCGCGTTTTTACGTCGCGAATGGCATCTGCCAGCTTGAGGGCTTCCTCGGGTTTTTGCTTGAGCAGGTGAAAGGCGATTCGCTCGGCTGATCGCACGCCAATGCCGGGCAGCCGGGCCAGTTCGTTCATCAGATTCTGGATACTCTGGGCATAGTTGGACATAGATGCCTGATTATACGGCCAGCAAAGCGGAAAGGCGCGCCAGGCACCGAAATCCAGTGGAGAACACTTACCGTTTCAGGAAAGGCTGTCTGGTTGAGGGAACAACCTGGGGTCGTACAGAAGGCGTTTGAATCTTGGAGCCGCGAGCCATATCGGCCCCCTGCCACGCCACTGCGGTGATAGGCTTTTTCTCCATGGGGAAAAAACGCTTCAGCTCCAGGAACCATTTTTCGTACAAGTGCCAGCTCAGCCATCCGGCTGCCAAGGACAGGGAAAACCCCAGCACATAGAAGATCAACTGCCCCAGGTAGCGAGATCCGAATGCCTGCACGAACTTGTCCGGCCCCCAGAGATACTCGGCAATCAGCACCATGATTGGGCTGTGCAGCAGGTAAATCGCATAGCTGTATTTGCCGAACATCACCAGGATGCGCGATCGCAACACGCGCCCCAGCAGTGTCTTGGGCGGTGCAGCCAAGGCAATCACCAATAGCCCGCCGAATGCGAGCGCAAACAGGCTGAATGCGAACATGTAATACGCCGGGCTGGTCACGATCCCGCTGCGATAGTTGGCGATGAAATAGACCCATCCCAGCAGGGCGAACACCGCCACCAGCGCAACCGGCGCCAGCAGCCGCGCTCCGGTGAGCATCCGCCAGTGGCTGCCCGGCCCGCGCAGAAACAACGCGATCCATGCCCCGGTCGCCAAGGCATCGAATCGGGCGGGCGTGAAGTTGAACGCCATCAGCCATGTTCCCCCCGGGGCGTAGAAGAACCCGATGCGCAGCCCCACCGCCAGGGCGAACATCCCGGCTGCCACCCACATCAGCGGCTTGCGTCCCAGCAGGAACACCACCAGCGGCCAGGTGAGATAAAACTGCTCTTCGATCGCTAGTGACCAGGAGACATTCAACACATGCTCCTGGAGAACAAACGCCTGGTAGAAGTTGGACAGGTATAACCAGTACCAGACCTGCCCCCCTTCGGCTGGCGGAACGCCCCAGGATTGTGCAATCTGCGGCGCGATCCTCGGGGCAATGACAAAGAAGAACAGCAGCACCGCGTAATACAGCGGAAAGATGCGCAGCGTCCGCCGCATGTAGAAGTTGCGGAAGTAATTATCCTGCCCCTTGGCATCGAACAGGATGCCGGTGATCAGGAATCCCGACAAAACGAAAAAGAGATCCACGCCGATCCAACTGATCTCGGCAGCCGATCGCATAAGCCGATCCAGCAGGCCCACGCGCTCGATGACGGTTCCATGGCAGTACAGCACCAGCAGAATCGCGATCCCGCGCAACCCGTCCAATGCCGGCATCCGGCCTTTGTAGTTGATCGCCAGCGAATCCCCATCCGGCGAGGCCCCGTTCGCGGGTGTTGGCAAGACAAGCGACATGGTTTCTCCAGATGAGACAAAGGACCTGGATAGCCACGACGGCTGACTGCACGTTGGCGTCCCCCGTCAACAACAAACAATACTAACTATAGGTACGAACCGGGCTGGACGGCGGAAGGAATTGGATAAAAAGAAGCAATCGGCATCCCGTTCATGTCATAGTCAGGGATTCGACCGTACTGAGCATTATTCCGCGTTCGACCCCAGCCATTCTATAATGATCGACCATGCCTGAAGAATCCGGAAAGACAGCGGTGCTCGATTACGGCCGGGTAGACCTTACTTCCTCGGTGAGTATTCAGGCAATCCCCAACAGGTGCAGCTCTGGCACACCGGCAGCGGCGCGCTGCTGGCAGAGTTAGAGCCCCTTCAGCACGTATGGTCGGAAATACTGGTTCCCCGGCAGATATACTTCTCTCCGGACAGCAGACGGCCATCACCCTGTCGGCTGGATCCGCAACGCTATACGACGCGATGACGGGCGCCCGGATCGCCATCCTGGAACAGGGCGACGATCATCAGGCGAACGGACACTGTCAACCCATCGGAGACAGGGCATGGGTATCACCAGACAGCCAACTCGTGGTCGTAAAGATGCGCAATTCAGGTCCTGTGCGTTTCTGGTCCACTGGCAATGGCGAACTCGTCTCCGGGTTTTCGCCCGACCATAGCGATGGTGCCCAGATCGATGGTGCGTTCTCGCCTGACAGCACTACGTTTGCCTTTACCGATGACGGCTGGCTGTACCTGGTCAATCCTGCCATCGCCACGTTGCGCTGCCCACCGGTTGAATTGAGAGCGGCGTACGGTGTCTGATTCGCGCCCGCGATAGCCACACAGTTGTCGCATGGCATGACACGCCAACCAGAACAATGCTGACGGCTATCAGGACAGATTCAGGAACGATCGCCGCCTCGATGCCAAGTTCATCGGCGACGCAACCCGCATACTGACGGCAAGACAGAATGGGGAGGTCGAGCTTTGGCGTCTGCGCCGGCCGGAGGCGGCTTGGGGCATCATCGCCCTGCCGCAGTTCTGGGTAGCGGCGGTGCTCGCGCTGGGGTTCCTCGTCTCGGCTGGGCGCGACGTGCGGCAATGGAATCGGTGATGCATCAGCACATGGGCTGGTAGCCCATGTCACGGCAGAACGAGACCTGCGGTTGATCTCGGTAGCTCTCCGCGCCTCTGCGGTGAGAAACCCCCTCAGCTTCCCATCGGGGCAGCCGCGGCGGCTTTGGCGGCGAAGTATTTCTTGGCTTCGCCGACCAGGTAGAAGCTGCCGGTGATGCAGATGAGGTCTTCCTTGGTGACCGCGCGGTTGGCGATCGACAGAGCATCGGCCAGCGTGGGAGCAACCTGGGCCATCTTGCCGTACAGCTCGGTGTAGGTGGCTGCCAACTCGTTGGGATCGGCACTGCGGATGTTGTTGACCTTGGTGAAGATCACCTTGTCGGCTCCGGCGGTAATGCGCTCGAGCATCCCGGGGACATCCTTGTCGCTGCAGCAGCCGAAGATGACCACCATCGAGTCATAGGGAATGTGCTGGCCGATCGACCGCATCATTGCATCGAGGCTGGCGGCGTTGTGGGCACAGTCCACCAGCACGCGAGGCATGGCATTGATCAGTTCCATGCGGCCGGGGATGGTGGTCTTGGTCAGCCCTTCCATCGCCTCCATGTCGTTGATCGCCAGACCGCGAGTCTTGAGGCGATCGATGATCGCCAGCGCCAGCCCGCAGTTGATGGCTTGGTGCTCACCCATGAGGGGCACCGCCAAGTGCTCAAACTTGCTGTTGGGTGTCGTCAGGCAGATCCGGTTATGGGGCCCCATCAGGCGAGAGGATTCAAACCGGTAGCTGAACTCGATCGTCTTGCCGGTAATGTCCAGGGGCGCGCCCACTTCAGCAGCCACCTGGGACAGGACCTTTTCCACTTCCGGGGCCTGCTGGACGGAAACCGCCGGCACACCGGGCTTGAAGATCCCTGCTTTTTCGCGGGCGATGCTACTCAGCGAGTTGCCCAGTTGGGCCATGTGATCCTTGCTGATGCTGCAAATGGCCGCCACTTCCGGTTTGATGACATTGGTGGAATCCAGCCGGCCGCCCAGCCCCGTCTCGATGACGGCAATATCTACCTTCTGTTCCGCAAAGTACTTGAAGGCAACAGCGGTCAGCACGTCGAAGTAGGTCGCGACGGGCTTGAGCTTGCTGGCAATCGGCTGCACCTGGCGAACGATCCGGGCAAAGTCGTTCTCGGCGATCATCTCGCCGTTGATGGTGATTCGCTCGCGGATATCAACCAAGTGGGGCGAGGTATAGACACCGACCTTATATCCGCAGGCTTGCAGCATGCTGGCGACCATCGCGCAAGTGCTGCCCTTGCCTTTAGTTCCGGCGATGTGGACCGACCGGAAGGTGTCCTGCGGGTTGCCCAGCTTCTTCATCAGCGACCGCATGCGGTCCAGATTGAAGTTGACCGGGCTATACCGGACAATACGCAAACGCTCATAGTCCGCCAGCGTGTTGAGGTACCGCAGCGCACGCTCATAACCGCTGACAGGAGTGGCCTTTGCGCGAGTACGGGCGGGGGCTGCGGGCTTGGGAGCGGCGGCACGCGTCTTGGAAGTGGCCTTGCGAGGGGAACGTTCCGCCACCGCAACGGCAGGAGAACCTCGACGGGTGGTCGTGCGCCTCGTTTTGCTTCGCGTCGCCATAAGCGGCAAATCATACCGAAAATGCAGTTTACTTGCAACTTTGCCCTGCAAAGCCGTGTTCTGGCGACAGTTATGGGACCTGTGCTGCCCCCCTCGCCATCCCGGATACGGCTGCCACAATCCCGTCCTGAACCTGTTCATCTGGTTAACTCCATTCTCATTCTGTCCGAAAAGGGATCAACGGACACAAAATCCGGATACTGAATGCAGTTGTCGGGCTTAAGTAGCTGCCGCCTCTCCGACCACTGCAAGAAGGGAGAGAGGATGGAAGCAGTCGCCAGAACAACTTCCCGCAACAACGATGACACGCTCAGCAGCGTTCTGGCAGCCGACGCAGCAGCGCTCAGCCTGCCCAGCCGTCTGGAATGGGTCGAGAAGACCATCGGATTCCTTCGCGAACGGCTCCTTGCCTGCGGATATCGCGAACAACGACCCGGGTTCCACGGGTAACATAGCCGCTATCGGTA
>CAZSJB010000107.1:0-5667 GCA_964606625.1 uncultured Tepidisphaeraceae bacterium
GTCATGGCGCGCACATCCAGCCCCTTGGGGTCGATGATCGCGCCGCTGATATCCGCCACCGCCACGCACTTGGCGCCGCGCTTGACCAGTTCATTGGCTGCGACCGATCCGACATTGCCGAATCCGTGGACGGCGAAGGTCGTTCCTTCGATGCCGATTCCCAGATGCGCAGCCGCCTGTTCGATGCAGTAAACCACGCCACGCCCGGTGGCTTCGCGGCGCAGCAGCGACCCGCCGACGCTGACCGGTTTGCCGGTGACAACGCCCGGTGTGGTGTGGCCCACCCGTGCGGAATAGGTATCCATGATCCAGGCCATGTGGCGTTCATTGGTGCCCATGTCCGGTGCTGGAATATCCACCTTCGGGCCAATGATGGGCATGATTTCGGAGGTGTAGCGACGGGTCAGTTGCTGGATTTCGGTATAGCTGAGCTTCGACGGATCGACCGTGACGCCGCCCTTGGCGCCGCCCAGCGGCAGGCCGATCAACGCCGTCTTCCAGGTCATCTGCATCGCCAGCGAACAGACCTCGCCCAGATCCACCTCCGGTGAATACCGTATGCCTCCCTTGTAGGGGCCACATGAATCGTTGTGCTGAACGCGATAACCGGTAAAGACATGCACCTCGCCGTTGTCCATCCGCACTGGAATGCTGACTACCATCATCCGCTCAGGGCGACTCAGCCGCGCAAAGGTGTTGGGGTCCAGGTTGATCAGGTCCGCTGCATGACGGAAGTTTGCCAGGGTGCGCTGCCAGATTGGCGATGCGGACCAAAGCATCTGCCCCTCATCACTTTGCTGCCTTAGAGCACTCATTGAAATCTCCTTTTCTGTAGCGGCTTCATCGCAGGATGTTTGCATTCTGTCAAGTATGGGTGGTTGTCTTGCCGGGCTGAAGCATGTCAGGTTTTACCGTTGCTCCTCTCGGGCGGGTGCGAATAGGGTGAAGGATGGCCCTCTTACAGGGAGAATGCCATGAATTTGCAGAGCTTTCTGGACCAAATGGGTGTGCCATACCATATGTCATACCATCCCCCGGTCTTCACCGCCCAGATGCTGGCTGCGGTAGAGCATGTGCCAGGGCGGCAGGTCGTCAAACCGGTGGTCGTGCAAGCCGATGGCGAGTACATGATTTGCGCATTGCCAGCCTGTCATCGGATCGACATGGAAGAGCTGCGGCGTCAGCTGGAAGTGAGTCACGTCCGACTGGCCACTGAAGAGGAGCTGGAGCGGATTTTCGAAGATTGCGAAGTGGGCGCCGAGCCGCCCATCGGCCGGATTTTCGGTTTGCCGACCGTCATGGACAGCTCGCTGCTCAACGATGACAACGTGACCTTCCAGGCCGGCACGCATGATGCGTCCATCACGATGCGCCTGAGTGATTTTCGGCGCATCGCCCAGCCGGAACTGGCGCACTTTGCTCGCCAGATGGCCTGATCTGCCCGCTGTCAGTGGGTAGATCGATCAATCATAAGGCTCGGGGGCTTCGCCCTTGGGACGGGTCTTCCAGCGACGGTGTACCCACAAGTACTGCCCGGGGTCCGCCCGAACAAAGTCTTCGATTGCCTTTGTATAGCGCTGGGTGATGTACCGCAGCGGATCGTCCTGCTGTTCCCAGTCCTGTGGATAAATCACATCCTGTACGCCCACTCGGAACCGGAACTGATCGTCCAGCCGCCGCGCGTAACCAATGATCACCGGCGCGTTGAACTGCATCGCCAGCAGCCCAATGGACTTGTAGGTGCTGGCCTTTCGTCCGAAGAAGTCAACAAACAGCCCCTTGGTGCCAGCGTTCTGGTCGGCAATGAATCCAACGGTCCCACCCTCAGCCAGCAAGTCGCCTACCTCAGCGACAGCTCCTTTTTTATCGATGATGCGATGACCTTGCTTCTCCCGCACGCCCAGCAGCCAGTGATTGATGTACGGATTGTCCAGCGGCCGCGCCACCGCCACCGTCTGGAATCCCAGCGTTGCCAGCACGTACCCCAGGATTTCCCAGTTTCCGTAGTGGCCGGTCAGCATCACAAGCGGCTGGCGATGTTTCAGCAGCAGGGATACGGTTTCTTCCAGTTGATGCAGTTCGATGTACCGTCGCCAGGTGTCGATGCGCAGCAGGCGGGTGGTGAACAGCACCTCGACTCCCAGCATCACCAGGTGCTGCATGCTGCGGCGTGCTATTAGCTCGCGTTGGGCTTGGGGCATTTCCGGGAAGCTGCGGGCAAGATTGTGTAGTGCACGATTGCGATGCTTGCGGTCAAACCGATACATGATGTCGCCAATCAGACGAGCTGTGCGGAGATTGGCGTTCACTGGAAAGCAGTGCAGCGCCATCGAAACCAGGCGTAGCGCCACGTAGGTGAGTCGATCGAGAATGTCATTACGCGATTTGGCCACGGTTCGGCGGATTGTACGGCTGAGCCGCGCAGGGGGAAGGGGAGACAATCGTCACAACCGCTACAGGCCTGCTAAGTGGCTGATTTGGCGAGAAATCCAGCATTTATCGTAAGATTGAGATGCAGGGGCCTGGCGAATGATCCGATGACCAAGCGGGCGGCCGATGACAGCCGCCGCCTGCCAGAGGAGATTTTGCATGAGCGTTACCGTCGCCCCCTCGAAGCGCCGGGTCAAACCTCGCCTCACTCCGTGGGAGTCACCTGCTGCTCACACGCCTGCCAGCAAGTGCGGGGAGATGATCACGATCCGGCAGGATGATCCGTTTCAGTCACTGGCTCAGCCGGGTTTGAGCATTGGTCAGCAGCTGGACGCAGAACTCGATCGGCTGACTCAACTGACCGCTGAACTGCGCGAGCAGGTGACTGAACCCGTTGCTTCGACGGTGAAGCCGACCACCGGGCGCACCGGTGCCCGCGATGCGTGGTGCGCGGTCGTCATCATGGGGCTGTTCATTGCAGCCGGGATTACATGGACCTCCACCCGACTGGCTGATGCCAAGCGCGAAGTCGCGTCGTTGACTCAGCAGATCGAGGAAAAAGAGACCGCCATCATCCATTACCAGCAGGAGATCAAGCGCCTGAGACAGGAACTGCTGGCAGCGCGGTTGCAAAACAGGCCCAACTAAACCGGTGAAGGTGAGATTTCTGGGCGGAGCTTTTCAGCGTGCCAAGAACTCCCGTTAATCTTCCTCTTCCTCATTCATGGCATCGATGCGCTGCAATTGCCGACGGCTGAGCGCTCGCGCGATGAGGGCGAAGGTACCGAAAATTGCCATCAGGCCGGTAAAGCATCCCAGTAGCCAGCGGGGGCGTGGATCACTTTGGCCGGTCCATGGGGACAACAACTCCGCCGCCACCAGTGCATCAGCCAAGGCATATGCGAACAGCCAGCTAAAGACCAGCGCCACCCCCATCAGCAGGGCCAGGACCATCAGCGTTCGGGGCTGGCGTTCCGTTACCTGTTGTTCGTTTACTGCTTCCATAATCATCAACCCTGTGATGGGGACTTACGATACCAAGGCAATCGCGGCAAGCTGGTTCATCTGGGAGGAGTGGTAAATCTGATAGCCCCTTTGCCTTTTGCGGGTCCGGGTCGTACGGTTCGGCATATGGCGCGCTATGTTATTGACATCCAGGGCAGCCTTCAGCCGTATCTTGAGCAGGAATGGCTGATGACCAATGGCATGGGGGGATATGCTGCTTCAACCGTCATTGGCTGCAATACCCGCAAATACCACGGCCTGCTGGTCGCGGCGACGCTTCCTCCAGTCGGGCGCATCATGACGCTCAGCCGGATGGAGGAAACCCTTCAGTTGGACGGCCAGTCGGGTCGGGTTCACGCATTTGCCACCAACCAGTTTCCCGGGCAGTTTCATCCCCACGGGTGGCACTATCTGCAGCAATTTACACTGGATCTGACAGCCCGCTGGATTTACGACATCGACGGCGTGCAGGTTGTGAAGGAACTGCTCATGCCGTGGCAGAGCAATGGAGTGGGGCTGCGCTATCAGCTCCAGCCGAACGGCCGCAAGGTGACACTGCGGCTGGCACCGTTTGTAGCGCTGCGCGATTTTCACTCGGTGCGCCGGCGCGGCGCAATGTTCCACGTGGAACATGATGACACCCGCGTCCTCCTTCACGAGGGCAATCATTCAGTCGTCATTGTCTGTGAGGGCGGGCGGTTCTCGCCGGCGGGGGATTGGTGGTTCGATCATTACTACGCCATCGAAGCCGAACGCGGCCAGGAGCACCTGGAAGATCTGTTCACCCCTGGCGCATTCGTCCTGGAAACCGACCGTGCCGAGCAGATCACCCTGTGGGCGGGCGTGGAAGGGGATCCACGGCGCGATTGGGATACCGAACTCGAAAACCGCCACAAAGCCATGTGGCCGATCCCCAAAGGCGCAACGCCGGTTCAGCAGCGGCTGATTCGGGCTGCGCAGGACTTTGTCGTTCGTCGCCGCACTCCCGACAAAACCGAAGGCACGACAATCCTTGCCGGTTATCCCTGGTTCGCTGACTGGGGGCGCGACACGATGATTTCCCTGCCCGGGTTGCTGCTGGCGACGGGACGATTTGAACAGGCCCGGCAAGTGCTCAGTGTTTTTGGGCATTACGTCAGCGACGGGATGATTCCCAATCGCTTTGACGATTACACCGACGAACCCAGCTACAACACCGTCGATGCCAGCCTGTGGTTCATTCATGCCTGTTTCGAATATCTCAAAGCCAGTGGAGATCAGGCGACGTTTGCCCAGATCCTTCGACCCGCCTGTGCGGCAATCATTGACGGCTATCGGCAGGGCACCCGCTACGGCATCTGCATGGATCCAGCCGATGGGCTGATCACGCAGGGAGATGCTTCCACTCAGCTCACCTGGATGGACGCCAAGACCGGTGGGATCGCCTTTACTCCGCGCCAGGGTAAAGCCGTCGAGATCAATGCGCTGTGGTATAACGCGCTGCGGTTGATGGGGGAGCAGGAACAGGCCGATCGCGTTGAAGCGAGCTTCCGCAGGCAATTCTGGATCAGCCCGTTTCGTGGGTTATATGATGTGGTCGACGGGGATCGGCGCGATGGGACGATCCGGCCGAACCAGATCTTTGCGGTGTCACTGCCGCATTCTCCGCTGACGGCTGATCAGCAGGCAGCCGTTGTGGAAGTAGTGCGGCGAGAGCTGCTCACACCTCGGGGATTGCATTCGCTGTCGCCGGGAGATGCGAACTACCACGGACGCTACGCGGGCCAGCAGATGGAGCGCGATCGCGCCTATCACAACGGCACGGTCTGGGGCTGGCTGATCGGACCGTTCCTGGAAGCCTACTTGAAGGTGCATCAGGAGGATGAGGCTTCACGGCAGCAGGTGCGTGAATGGCTGACGCCCATGATCGAGCACATGGACGGCGAAGGTTGCATCGGTCAGATCAGCGAGATCTTTGAAGGCGATCCCCCGCATCGGGCCGTCGGCTGTTTTGCTCAGGCGTGGAGCGTGGCTGAGGTCCTGCGGATTGTCCTTCGTGTGGGGCTGTAAACTGCAAAAAAGAAAGAAGCCACAGATGGACACAGATAAACACAGATTTGGATTGAATGAGTGAGGGAAAGCTTGAGCGTATTCCCCAACGACGGAAAGCCTGCACCCATTGGCGGCAAAACTCTTTTCTTATCTGTGTCCCGATGGTTTCCTCAATCTCCTGCATCCAGCGGATAGCGGACG
>CAZSJB010000107.1:5677-8339 GCA_964606625.1 uncultured Tepidisphaeraceae bacterium
TGGATGTCACGTAGAGGTGGCCGTCGTGGATCCACGGCGCGTCCGGCCAGAGCAGCCGTTCATCCTGGAAAAGCACTTCGACATTCTCGTCGCTGCGGGCAGCGGCGATGCGCGGACCGGCTGCATTGCCCTCCGCTTGTGAAGGAGTGATGCGGCGGATAGCGTTGTCTTCGAAGTCGGTGGTGTAGATGCGGCCCTGGGCATCGGTAACGATCCCGTCATTAGCGGAGGCTTTTTCGGCGACGACACGCACCGCTTCCTCGATTGCTCGGCTGGACGCGTCTTTATCGATCAGCAGGTCCGCCGGAATCGCATAGACACTGCGGCTGGTAAGCGGGGTGTAATAGACTGTGCCACCGTCGGGAGAAAGGGCGATGCCATCGGCGTGGATCCGCACCGGCGTGGTGATGGGGGAATCGCCGGGCCGCTGCTTGAGCAGTCGTCCTTCCACCTGAAGCTGGACCGCGTCGCTGGCCATGGTGGATTCATGGTTGTCGAGCTTGCGCCAGGCTTCGCCGGTTGCCAGATCAACGACGATGATGCCGCCTTCACCGCTGTCAGTGATGAAGGCATAGCCTTCCTCCCCGTGATTCAGGTTGAATCGAACATCATTCAGATACGTGTTCTGCTTGATCACGTTGTTTTTGCTGAAATCGATGGCTTTGACGCGCCGGCCGGTGGACAGATCATATCCCCACAGCTTGGGCCCACCCTCGATAGGGGCTTCCATGTTGATGCTGCCGGTATCCAGCAGCCACAGGCGGTTTTCGGAATCGACCACTACGCTCTGCACCGAGACCAGTCGCTCCGTCGGGTTAAACATCTGTGGCTGATCCGCTAAAAACTGGTTAGTCTGCTCATCGGGGAACGGAATAAGCTGATCCTTCCGAATCTCCGCCACCGTTGCGCCCACCTGGTCTTCCCATCGTGGGAAAGCCAGGAAAATCCGGCCTTCCTCTGACACCGTGATCACCGTCGGCATAGCGCCATAGATCAGGGCATACGGCTGAAGATGCTCAGCCCGCTTACCGGCAGCCGGTCCGCCCTGGGCTGTGGCAAGCTCAACGTCACGAATCTTCTGTTCATCGGTAATGACCATCTGTTGCTGGGCAGGAGCCAGTTCTCCGACCAGCAACGATCCGGCGACGATGGCGGCTATGGCGAGATGACGCATGGCAAACTCCTCAGTTCAGGAAAAAGGGACGATCAACTAAGCTCGGTCGGTCAGTGCTTTGCAAAGAGGATGCCGGATTTGGCCATTGGTGGCGGATTCAAGGGCGTCTATGATTCATGCGATACAGGAGTTCGCTTGCATCGATCACAGCGACCGCGGGTGGTAATCACGGGGATCGGGGTTGTCAGCCCCAACGGGGTGGGAGCCGAGTCCTTTTTGTGCGCCTGCCTGGGGGGGCAAAGTGGGCTTAAGCGCCTTCAGCCGTTTGCGGGCGTGCCGCTGAAGACCAACGCCGTTGGCCGCGTGGATGACTTTGATCCCAACCATGTGATGGATACCACCGAAGCCCGGCGCGTCCCGCGGATGATTCCGATGGCGCTGGCTGCGTCGCGCGAAGCCCTGCGACAGGCGGGGGTGCGGATCGATCCCGAGGATCTCAATGGGCAGCGACAAATCGGCGTGGCGCTGGGAACCGGTGGCGGGGGACTGGCATTTGTCGAGGAGCAGTACGCGACCTTTTTTCGCGAGGGGAAGGGGTCGCTCTATTCCATTACTGCCGGCACGCATGGGAATCTGTCATCCGAGCTGTCGATCGCGCTGCGATTGCGCGGACCGTCGCATGTGATCAGCACCGGCTGTACGAGCAGCACCGATGCCATCGGCTATGCGATGCTGCTGATCCGTGCCGGCGTCGTGCCGATGATGCTGGCGGGCGGGGCCGATGCGCCGATCGCACCGGGGATTCTGACCGCGTTTGAGAAGATGCGGGTGGTGTCGACGCGCTACTGGGACGATCCTCAGCAGGCGTCGCGGCCATTCAGCCGCGATCGCGATGGATTCGTGCTGGGCGAAGGGGCGTGGATGTTCGTACTCGAAGAACGCGAGCATGCCCTGCAGCGCGGGGCTACGATCCTCGCGGAGCTGGCGGGGTATGCCTCAACCTGCGATGCCTACCATCGCGTGCAGATCGCCCCGGATACCATCGAACCGGTGCGAGCGATGGAAGAGGCCATGCGGGATGCGGGCGTGAGCAAGGATGAGATCGGCTACGTCAACCTGCACGGAACGAGCACCGATCTGAACGATCGGATGGAAACGGCAGCCTTGCGGCGCTGCTTTGGCCCCCGGGCAGGGGCGATTCCGATGAGCGCCACCAAATCGATGATCGGCCACCCCCAGGGCGCCTGCGGCGCAGCCGGCCTGGCTGCCACGGTCCTCTGCATGCGCCAGGGATGGCTGCACCCGACCATCAACCTTGACCAGCCAGATCCTGCTTGCGACTTGGATTACATTCCGAATGAATCGCGACGAGCGGAAGTCGATGTTGCCCTCTGCAACTGCATCGCCTTCGGCAGCAAGAACAGCGCTCTGGTCGTGCAGCGGGCGTAAGGTCATAGCCACCGATGAACACTGATACTGAATCACTCTGTCCGTGGCACGGGTGTCTCCAACTTTATGCATGATCGTCGTAAGCGCTGTAGGGCAGGC
>CAZSJB010000108.1:0-1918 GCA_964606625.1 uncultured Tepidisphaeraceae bacterium
ACAAAAAAATTAATTAGACGCCTATCGAATATTAGGATATAGTTTGGATTCGGCGGGATCGGGTATCCGATGGCCCCGTCATTGCACTCGAAGGGGGGAATAAGGAGGGGATCTGCGCACGATCTCAAGGGGTCATTAGAGGGTCTGGTTCATCATGCGATGCAATTTCAGCAAAGATATTTTCAGGACGGCAGCCAGCCCATCAGGGACAGACCCAACCCACCAGCGAACCCACTCGAACCCACTAAAACCGCGTTTCTGGCCCAGAATCGCCGATTCGGCATCCAAACCACTTAAAAATGCGAACCCACTTCGAGAAGATCTGCCTGTGTCATGCCCCTCCCACCAACCAGCCGCTTCGAGGTCCCGCCGTGCCATCGGAATAGCCAAAACCTCACACCACCACCCACGGTTGATCACGGATCTGGGACGGCGTGATGCCCAGACGGGTCTTGAAGATGCGGCACAGGTAATTGGCGCCGCTGAAACCGCACTGGCGGGCGATATGGTCGAGCTTGTCGTCGGTTTCGCGCATGAGCCGGGCAGCCATTCGCAGGCGATGCTGAGTGAGGTATTCGCTGGGGCTGACGCCGGTGGTGGCGCGGAACTGGCGGGAAAGATATTCCCGCGAGCAGTCCAGCAGATCCGCCAGGGCATCGACATTGAACTGGTGATCGGCAGCCCGCTCGAAGATCAGCTCGATCGCCCGGCTGACGCGGGGATTGGTGCTGACGCGCGACCCGCGGAGCGTGCTATAGATCATCATCAGCAGTTGATAAAGCATTCCCGACAGCAGGTAGCGGTCGGGCAGTTTGCCGGTTTCGCGCATGTGGGCAATCGAAAGCATGTGCGACGCAATGGGGCTGTGGAGGTCGAAATCCAGCACATGGCCGAACTCTCCCGTCAGCCGCTGATACCAGCGCATCGCCACCGGTCCGGTCATCGAGACAAAGACCAGCTCATACGCAGGCGATCCGCTGTGAAACCCATAGCTGAACGGCCCGGGAATGATGCGCATCCAGGCCTGGCCGGGGGTGATGACCGTACGCTGGCCGCCGGTTTGGACATATCCCGCCCCCGTCAGGGTCATCTGAAGGGTGACTTGCGGACGGTCAGGTCGCTTGGCGGCATCCCAGTAGTAATCCCGGGAGCGCACCTCATGACCCGCCCCGACCAGCCACAACAGCGGCTCCGCCGTCCGCGCATGCAACCCCAAACCCGGATCCGACGCCTCGCTCATGTCACAAATGTACTATAGGTGGTCACAGGATGCTATTTACGTGCAAATCCAGGGCGATACGCTGATCACGAGTTGAACACCGCGACCCACCGGCCCGCTCGCGTGTCCCGGGCGGCCCGTCGCCAAACCCCGTCAGGAACCAGATACCATGCCTTCGGAACTTGCTTCCCGACCCGCCTCAGAAGCCCAAGCCGGCCATGCCGCCCACACCAAGGCGGCTGACTCCCAGGAGGGGCTACAGGGCAAGATTACCCGTCCGATCAATATCACCTTCCTCGGCGCAGGATCCGGATTCTGTCCCACTCTCTGCCGCGACGTGCTGCTCATCCCCGGAGCCGATCGCGGCGAGTTCCGCCTGTGCGACATCGACACCGACCGCCTCTCCACGATGGAGCAGGTGATCCGCAAGCTGATCAAGGAAGCCGGCCGCGAAGACGGCTGGACCGTCTGCGCCAGCACCAATCGCCGTGAGCTGCTGCCCGGCACCGACTATGCCGTCTGCTGCGTCGAGGTCAGCGGCACCGCCTGCGTCGCCTGGGACAATGACATCCCGCTGAAATACGGGGTGGACCAGTGCATCGGCGACACGCTCGGACCCGGCGGGCTGTTCAAGGGCCTGCGGACCGTGCCGGTGTTCCTGGATATCCTGCGGGATATCCGCGAGCTGGCTCCCCAGGC
>CAZSJB010000108.1:1928-6190 GCA_964606625.1 uncultured Tepidisphaeraceae bacterium
AACCCAATGAGCATGCTGGTCCTGGCCGCCGGCCGAGCCGTGCCGGAAGTGCCGGTGGTCGGCCTCTGTCACAGCGTCCAGGGAACCAGCCACCTGCTGGCCCGGTACGCCGAAGTGCCCTACGAGGAGATGGAGTGGGAATGCGCCGGCGTCAACCACTTGGCCTGGTTCACGAAACTCAAGTACAAGGGCGTGGACCTGTATACCTCCAAGCTCTATGAGAAGTTTGCCCGCGAGGTCGAAGAAGGCATCAAGGAAGCCGAAGCCGGGCTAGCACCGCATGACTCGCGCACGTTCAGCGACAGCGAAAAGACCTGGAAGTACGAAGACCTGATCCGCAAGGACATGTGCGTGCAGTTTGGGGCTTTCATCACCGAAAGCTCCGGCCATCTGTCCGAGTATCTGCCCTACTACCGCAAGAACGCCGAAGGGCGCAAGCTGCTGCGTCCAGCCTACAACGGCGGCAGCCGGTTCTACGCCACCCATTGGCCCAACTGGCGCAAGGAAGCAGATGCGAAGCGCATGAAGCTGGTCAACGGCGAGGAGATCATCGAGCTGAAACGCTCGTGGGAATATGCCTCATGGATCATTGAGGCACGCGAGAAAGACACGCCGTTCCGCATCCACGGCAACGTGATGAACAATGCCGAGCGACCCGGCGTCCGCGGCAGCGGCGAGGGCGGCAAGCTCATCACCAACCTGCCGGGCGACGGCGCGGTGGAGGTCGCCTGCATGGTTGACCGCAACGGGATCAATCCCACACGCTATGGCGCCCTGCCCGCACAGATGGCGCATATCTGCCACAGCCAGATGGCCTACTTCGATCTGGCGGCGACCGCCTGCATCGAGCGCAGCATTGAAGCCGCGGTGCACGCATTGTTGCTGGATCCGCTGACGGCGGCGGTGCTCAGCCCGCGCGAGATTCGCAAGATGACCCTGGAGATGTTCGAAGCCGAAAAGGAGTTCCTGCCCGGCTACAAATAATCCACTGTACGGATGCGATCCCCCCCAGGGCCGCCGGGTCACCCGCTTGGCCCGGCGGCCCTGACGGGGAGGTTGGATCACTTCTGATTGAAGGTCGATTACGAACCGTCTCACCTGGTCGTCATCATTTCGCCAGCGTCGCGACGAGTCGCCATACCAGATGCGGCGATAGCGGCCTTGGCTGGGTAGTGTTGAAGGTGTTGACCAGATCGTGGAAGCGCTCGGTGTAGGGCAGGCGATCACGCCGGCCGATGTCGTCGCCGAGCATCTCACGAAGACGCTGACGATCCTCTGGACTAACCAGGGGGGGACGGCTTTTGGCTGCCCCAAGCCGCGGCAGCTTGCCGGCCTTGCGAAGGTTGAGCAGATGCCGCCAGGTTTCCTGATGAGTGGGCTTGGGATCGGGATGATGCTGGATGTAAGCCTGGTGCAGCATCTCGAACTGTGGCGTGTACGGCAGGTCATCTGCGGTGACGCCGACCTTTTCGTAAAGCCGGATCAGCACATCCCGGCGCGCCTCAACCCGGACCTCAACCCCGGGAAACAGCCCGCCGCCGGCCGGCTTGGTGTCCTCGGCCTGCCCGGGAGATTCCAGCGTACGATCGAGAATGAACATCGTGTTGCCGAACGGATCACGGATACCCGCACGATATCCCCGGCTGACCCGCGTCGGAGCATTGATGAAACTGATCTGGAGGGATTTGCGACGCTCATACAGATCGCGCACGTCATCGACCAGGTAATAAACTGCTTCCGCCGGCAGGTCGTCGTCGGTATGCAGCACCAACTCAGCATCGCTGTCAGCGAATGCCAGCGTCGCCAGCGACTTCTCCTGCTTGAGTACCTTCATGCCCATCACATCACGGTAATACCGCACCGCCGGTTCAATGCCGGGAACACGAAGCATAATACGATCAACTCGACGAATCATGACAGGATGATACACCTCACCCCAAGAAACTATGACCACAAAACGCTATATCCCCCAGCGCATCTCGATGGTGGTCCTATGATATGCAATTCCCGGAAACGACAAAACGCACAACGAGCAGCAAGGCCATTTGCCTCGCCGCTCGTCATGCGTCGTGCCCCCATTCTCTTCCACTCCGGAAGACAGGTTGTCACCGTCTTGCAGGGACGGGATTATTCGATTGACGGATCATGGACTGCTGCTGTGAGTCCGCGGGTTCGTTTGCCAACTCCGCTGAGCCGATGGTCCGTTCCTTCACTTCATACCGCTTGGAGGCCGTCAGTGTTGCAAGATGCCGCGTTGCGGGATTGTCGCCCGCCTGCACGAGGATGCGATCCTCCTCGATGCCTTTGGCGGCGAGATAAGCGACAACCGCTTCCTCACACGCGGCCAGCCGCTCGTCGTTTTCCGGCAGATCGAGGTAGACCGACACCGGCTGACCTTCGCGCGTGCCACGGATCATGGCATCGAGCTTGTCTGTGCCCAGGCTGTTCAGGGCAGTCCCGTCAAAGTGCGCCGTCCGCAGCAGGCCATCGGCGGCTGCCCCATTGTCCATCTGCCGGGCGAGGATCGACTTCACCGCGGGCGTTCGGTCACGCTCTTCGCTGAAGAAGGCAAGATCCTGCTCGTGCTCCGTGTGCTCAGGCTCGGGGCAGGAGCATTCCACCAGATGCGGTTTATGGGTCTGGCAGCCCGCAAGCATCACCGCGCCCAGCATAATGGTTGTCAGCTTGTTCATTGATCGCACCCTTTCCTTGATGTTTGATCGGCTGAGACGACAGCCGGGATTAGTCAGTAAATATCGGCGAATTGAGCAATTCGATGAGTGTCGGCCCCGCAAGAACGATAAACGTCGCCGGGAAGATGAACAGGACCAGCGGGAAGCTGAGCTTCACCGAGGCCTTGCCGGCTAGTTCCTCTGCCGCCTGCTGACGGTTGGTCCGCAGCGAATCGGCATGCACCCGCAGCGCCTGGGCAATGCTCGTCCCAAACCGCTCGGCCTGGATCAGCATCGCCATCAGCGACTGCACGCCGCTGTTACCGGTGCGTGTCGCCATATTGCGCAGGGCGTCGGCACGCGCTACACCCACGCGCGTTTCCATGTGCGTGATCTCCATCTCACGCGCCAGCCGCGGATGTGCCAGAGCAAGTTCCTGGCCCACCCGCTGCATTGCCGAGTCGATCGTCAGTCCGGCTTCGATGCAGATCACCATCAGGTCCAGCGCATCAGGCAGACCATAGTTCAGTTCTTTCTGATGCTTGTTGATCTGGATCTTCAGCCATGCCTGCGGCACCAGGTATCCCAGGAGGCCGCCCAGCGACACGCCCAGCATCGTCTGATCGAACATCGAGCCGATGACATAGCCGCTGGCCAGCCCCAACCCCAGGCAGATCACCTTGGCGCCAATCACCAGGTGAAACGCAGCCGATGAGTAGATTCCCGCCATTGTCAGCGAACGCCGCAAAGCCGAAACCCGTTCACGATCCGTGGGCATGAACGGCTGGGCAGCGACCTGTCCGATGCGCGTCCACAGCGCTGTCTGGCCGTCGTTCTCATCGTTGGCATGCTGCTGCTGGTGTAGACGGGCTTCGCTGACCAGGCGCTCGCGCAGCTTGTCATCGCTGCTGTCCATCACCATGCTCAGAACCCAGTAGGCGGCTGCCGCCACAGCGCCAAAGATGCAGAAGATCAGAATTGTCTGTTCCATGGTTGGCTCGTTGTTATCTGTTGTTACTTGCTATTTGCTGTTTGCAGGCTGGCAGCCCGTTACAAATAACCAGCAACCATTCATACTTTCACCGTTGTAATCTTCCGAATCGCCAGCAACCCGGCCATCATCATCACGCCGGCCATCGTGAGCATCATCAGACCGGTGCTGGTGTTCAGCAGCTTGCCGGCGTAATCCGGATTCGCAGCATTACTCAGGAGGAACATGACCATCGGGAATGCCACCAGGATGTAACCGGTGAATCGCCCCTCTGCCGTTTTGGCTTTCACCTGACCCTGCAGGCGAATGCGCTGGCGAATCATGTCGCTGATGTTGTTCAGCACCTCGGCCAGGTCACCACCGGTCTGTCGCTGGATGAGCACCGCCGTAACGAAAAAAGAGAAGTCGGTTGAATCCACGCGGTTGGCCATCTCCTTCAGACAGTCTTCCATGGGAGCCCCCAGGGCATGGAGTTGATGCGCCCGGATGAACTCACTGGCCAGCGGCTGGGGAAGTTCTTCCCCCATCATCTGAAGGCCTGTGCTGAAGCTGTGGCCGGCGCGCAGGATTCGACTGAGGAAGTCCAGAGCTTCCGGCAG
>CAZSJB010000108.1:6200-7186 GCA_964606625.1 uncultured Tepidisphaeraceae bacterium
ATCATGCGCTGACGCTTGCTGCGCTTGGTCATCAGGGCAAAGAACGGCAGGTACGCCCCAAAGAGGAAGGCCACTACCATGACAATCAGCGAACCGGACAACCCGCCAATCACCAGCGCCAACAGAACACCGGATCCGGCACAGACGCCGAAAAACTTTTCCAGGGTCCATCCCGGAAACCCGATCGTCAGGTTTCGATGGATTCCCTCAAAGCACTCGAACCGTGCCAGCCCATGCTGCTCGGTCTGCAGCACGATGGACCGATGACGATTCGCCTCGCCGCCGCTCCCCTGGGATTCCGTGGCCAGGCGCGCTTTCAGGCGTCGCTTGCCGCCAGTTGATCCGGTCAGCAGTTGGGCGATCCCAAACACCGCCAGGGACACTGCGGCTGCGATCACAATGGGAAATAACACGGCTTGCATTGGTTCACCTCATGCGTCACTTGTGTCGCTTAAGCGTTCTCTGCCGGAATCACCCGACGCTGGAACAGATCCGCCGGCAACTTGATTCCTCGATGCTCAATCCGTTGCGTGCACTGCGGCCGGATCCCCGTCACGACGAAATTGCCCACTGCGTGACCATCGGTATCCACTCCTGTCTGCTCGAACAGGAAGATGTCATGCATCGTGATGTTCTCACCTTCCATTCCGGTGATCTCGCTGACGCGGACGACCTTGCGCCGACCGCCGGAGAGGCGCTGTGCCTGTACGATCAATTGAATCGCACTGGAGATCTGCTGGCGCAGGGCACGGATCGGGATGTCATAGCCAGCCATCGCGATCATCACTTCCAGGCGGCCCAACGCATCCCGGCAGCTGTTGGCATGGATGGTGGTCATCGATCCTTCGTGACCGGTGTTCATCGCCTGGAGCATGTCCAACGCCTCGCCGCCGCGCACCTCACCAATGATGATTCGATCAGGTCGCATACGCAGGCAGTTCTTCACCAGATCGCGCTGGGTGATTTCGCCCTTGCCTTCAATATTG
>CAZSJB010000108.1:7196-8283 GCA_964606625.1 uncultured Tepidisphaeraceae bacterium
CGTACGACATGGGGCTGCTGAAGCTGCAGCTCGGCTGCGTCTTCGATGGTAATCACGCGCTCATCAGCGGGAATGTAGCGCGACAGGCAGTTCAGCAGCGTCGTTTTACCCGAACCCGTCCCCCCGGAGATCAGCACGTTGCACCGGGCCTGCACCGCAGCCGACAGGAAATCCATCACGCAAGAGGGAAACGCCCCATTGCGGATCAGATCCTCCAGTTGCAGCGGCCGCGAGCCAAACCGCCGGATGGACATCGCCGGCCCGTCCAGGGCCAGAGGCGGGATGATCGCATTGACACGACTGCCGTCTGCCAGGCGCGCATCGACCATCGGGCTGGTCTCGTCGATGCGACGACCGACCAGACCCACGATGCGATCGATGATCTGGCGCAGGTGAGCATTGTCCCGGAAGCGGATATCGCTCAACTGAAGGCGCCCGCGACGCTCGCAGTAGACCTGGTCCCAGCGGTTCACCAGGATGTCGGTGACGGTCGGATCCTTAAGCAACTGCTCCAGCGGGCCCAGGCCGAACGTCTCGTCCATGATGTCGTCCATCAACTTCTCCTGTTCGGAGGAGCTGATCAGGCTCTTTTCGCTGGCGCACAGTTCGCGGATCAGTGTCCGCACTTCCGCGCGAAGCCTGTCCGGCGGAACACTTTTGAGGTTCTGCACGTCAAGACGTTCGACGAGCTGCTGATGCAGCTTCACCTTGAGCTGCTGCAGGTACGCCTGTCGCTCAGCCGAGATGGGCGTCTGTGGCACGGGCACCGGGCGCGGAACGGTTGGAATCACCGGCGGTGGCACGATCGGATCATCAATGCGATCCACGGGCGGAACCGGCAGCGGTGCCGTCGTCGAACCGTTCGAACTGCTCTTGGTGAACAACCACATGCTTTACCTCATCTGTGTGAAGAACAACTGTATCCTGGTCTTCAGGCGGCCCGAGTCGCGGGAGATTTGCCCGACACCGACTGTGCCAAGCCCCGCAAACTCTGGCTGATTTCCGCTCTTGGTGTCCGGAGTACCACCGGCTCGCCGAAATTGATCGCGCCAATGGCGCTCTTAAAGTCATTGGGAACCATCCAGGA
>CAZSJB010000109.1:0-8234 GCA_964606625.1 uncultured Tepidisphaeraceae bacterium
TGATCAGAATGCCACTCAGGAGGACCACCATTCCCGCTGTGGCTGGCTCGGGAACAATGGCAACAAGATCCAGGTTCACATCGGCATCCACTCCTGCATCAAACTGGATATCGCTGAGGGTGAAATACCCGTTGAGCGGTGCTGCGGCATGCCACGGACCGATGTCCACCCCCGCCAGTTCCGCACCGGTGAACATCGTGTCACTGGTCAAGCCGATCACCGTGGTATTGATCCCCGGCAGCAGGATGGAAGGCGCACCCGAGGGCACAATGTTGGCGGTGACAGTGTCCCCGCCAATAACCAAAGTAAATTGCCCCCCTGTTGCCTCGCCATTCAGAAACTGGATTGTTCCACTCAAACTCGTGAGCGTCCCCACGAAGGATTGAGGCGCGCCATCAATCAGCAGCCATGCGAGTTCAGAGTTGCCATCCGATGAAAGAGTAAGCGTACCGGTGTAGTCCGCACCAAAATCTGCGGGACTGATTTCCGCAGCAAGTCCATTAATATCCAGCTGTAACAGTTGTGCTGCAGCCGATGTGGCCGCAGACATTCCCAGATATGCGCATACCAACGCAACCACAAGCCCGCATCGAAACGGATTCATAGCATTACCCTGTAGAAAAAACCCCAGTTGCAAGGGACCCCAAACACATGAAGACAGGCAATCCCCTCAGCAAGATACGATAACCCTGAAAGGCCTCGCGTCAAATAAATATCTTCGGTATTCAATCTCGTCTTTCTTGATTCCGATTCAAATTAGGAAATCTCTAACGCCTGAATTGGACAGGTCGGATGGTCGCTGCATCAGCTGCTCGACAATCGCTGTACCGCCATCCGAACGGTCTGCAGGCGTTGCTTCTGTTGTGCATCAACGTGTGCGGAAGCAAGGATGAGATCCGCATCGCGCAGCGCCTGCTGAACTTCGTCAATCCGTCCAGCTTCAACCAGCATTTCCATCAGGGTCAGCCGCCATTTCAATTCCCCGGGCGCCAGCAGAACGGCCTGTCGCTGTGCTTCGATGGCTGCCTCCAGGTTGCCGGCTGCTATCTGCACCGTTGCAAGCGTGTCCCGAAAATTGGGGATGTCCGGGCGTTGCATGGCAGCTTCTTCCGCCAACGGCAGTGCTTCGCCAGGACGCTCAAGCTGGACCAATACCATCGCCAGGTTGTTGGCAATGATTCCAGACGGATCCCCCTTTTCCAGTGCCCGTCGATACAGCTTCTCGGCTGCCTGCCACTGCTTCATCTGCTCACGGCGGCTGGCCAGAACGACCAGCGTGTCTGCCGAAACCTCATTGGCAGCTTCCAGCGCCGTCGCAATCGTTTCCGCCTGATCATTGGCCTGGGCATTGTCAAACCGACGCGACAGTTCATGGAGTACCTGCACTGCCATCAACTTCTGCTGTTCTGTATTGGCCTGTTCGACAAACTCCTGCACCCAGCGGGTAGCAGGTTCGCGGGGCAGTTGCCGGGCAGCCGTAAGGGTCCAGGCATGCATCAGATCGGGATGGTCGCCTCCCAGGCTGGAGAGCAATTCATCGGCTTCGCGGCCGCGCTGAAGGCGATACAGGGTCAATGCGTAGGCAATTACCGCAGGTACCTGTCGATCCAACGCTGCACGGTCTCGGACATAGGGTTCGAGCAGTTGCCTGGCCTGGTCATCCTGCCTCAACTGCCACATGGTCTCGACGATTGCCAGATCGGCTTGCATGGCATCGCGTCCAGCGCGCTGCCGCCAGAGGCGGGCCATTCCCAGGGCCTGCTCCCATTTGGCCTGCCGCATGAGTGAAATCGTTGCCAGGCGAGGTGGTTCAGCATGCTGGGGAAAGGCCTGGGTGGCTCGCGCAGCAATTCGCTGGGTCAGATCATGCTGATGCAATTGCAGGCAGCGCTCGGCCACCACCAGTTGCACGGGCAGTGAATGAGGGTATCGATCCGCCAGGGCCTGTAGATCTACCAAGGTTCGGGCCAGATGAGTCGCATCGATTTGTGTCAACGTGCGAGCGGTGTCGACAATGGCTGAGTCATCAGGCAATTGCACCAGCCCGACCGCCAGGGGGCGAAAACCCCGCTCCATGGCCGTTCGAATCAGAGGCTGATGCGTACGCACTCGCTGCAATACCGTGTCCTGAGGAAGATGCTGCAGGGCCTCATTCACGGCTTTCAGAGCGGCATCAGTCTGGTTGGCTTCGAGGAATCCACAGATCAATGCCTGCCAGGTACTGCGGCTGGTGGGCGCGGTGCGGGTTGCCTGCTGAAGCAGTTCGATCGCCCGGGTCTGATCGCCATAGCGCGACTGGAACTCAGCCAGCACGATCTCCCGCATGCCCGGATCAACCTGGATCGTATCAAGCTGAGCCAGAACGCGATGGGCCTCATCCATTTGCCCCATGGCCGCGTAAAGATTGGCTGCCAGGCTGATTGCAGCAACATCAGGATGTTCCAGCAGGCGTTGCGAAACCTGCTCAGCCCGCGCGTACTGGTTGAGACGGAAATAGAGCTGTGCAAGCAGCAGATCTTCCTGTCGGGTGTTCTGTTCGCTTCGCTCCAGTAGCTCGACAGCACGGCCTGCGTCTCCCTGTTGGGCAAGAAGAATGGCCGTGCGGCGTCGCTGCTCGGCATCGACCAGTTCGATGCGCGTCAGACGATCCAGCTGCTCTTTGGCTCGGGTAAAGTCACCACTCTTTTGCAGCAGGTGAGCCAGATAAAGGGCGACCGGTCGCGAATCCGGGTCGAGTCGTGACGCCGCCACCATGTGCTCGATGGCCTTGGGCGTATTGCCGAGCTGATCGAGACTCTGGGCGAGCAGGAAGCGTGCTTCGACGGACTCGGGATTGATCCGCAGCACATCGTTGAGAAGCAAAATCGCCGGTTCAGAATCCGGAGGATCGGCTGACATGTGCCATCGTGCCAGCGCCAACCGCCAGAGCTGACCACTTTCACCCGTCAGCACTCTGATGCGTTCAATCGTGCGCGCCTGGAACTCACGATCTTGATGGATGACCGGTATGTTGATAGCGGCCTGCTGGACAACCAGATCGTCGCTGTACTTGTCAGCCAATCGAATCCACGCCTCAGCGGCTTCGGGAGATTCGATCAGCTCGAGATAGCGCACCTCTGCCAGAGCCCACGACACGGCATCGCGTCCGGTCGGCGCAGCTGCGGCGTGCTCCTGGCGAAGCAGTGCACGGCCCGCTTCGACCTCACCTCTGGCGTACAGGGCATAGGCCCGTGTGAAGCTGATTCCGGCGGTCAAACCATAGTAGTTCTCGCAAACGTTGAGACATTCCTCCTCCAGTCCCAGGTTATGCTCCCGGCTGAACTCTGCCCAACTGAGAAGTGCATTCTGGGAAGGCTGATTATCAGCAGCCAGTGCAGCCGCCAATGCCTCTCGGGCACGCTGACGGGCCTCTTCAATCAGACGCTGTTTCTCGTTCAGGTCGGTGGTCTGGCTGGCTTGCCGTGTTCCCTGCTCGATAAGCAAGCGGAGATAAACGGGCAGGCTTTGCTCTTCACCGGGATGGGCGACCTGAATCTGGCGCGCCAGATCGAACAACAGATCGCGATCATCCCGTAGCCGGCGCTGGATCGCTGCATCCCAGACACGCACCAGTGTACCCGCAACGATTGTATTATTGGGCGCACGCGAGAGACTGAGCATGGCCACTTCCATAGCCTCGGTTGTGCGTCCGCGCTGCATCAGCAAATCCGAAAGCCGCGCAAGTGGGCCAATCCAGGCGGGATGCTCGATGGCGATCTCGCGGTAAAGCTTGATGGCCAGCTCGGGTTCGCCCAGTTGCACATAGGCTTCGGCCAGACACTGGCGAAGATAAGGTGAGCGCCTTTCCACCTGCAGGGCCATCAGACAGGCGTCGCGCATCGCCCGGCTACCGGCTTCGTCATACGTTCTGCCACTCATGAAATCAGGGACCATCGCCCAGGCAGCAGCCAGTTCCCCTTCTTCAGCCGCCAGTTCATCAACAACTTTCTGTGCTTCCTGATCCCGATTCAGGCGATACAGGGAGATGGCTTTGATTCCCATCGCTTCGAGGTGCAGATACCGGGTGGAAGGCATTCGCTGATCGAGCAGTTCCAGAACCTCCTGGTACTGCCCTGCCTGCCAGAGACGGCGCAACAACATTTGACGGATCTCTTCACGTGCAATTTTCTCACCCGCGGCCGCATCGTCCAGTTCAGCAGTATGACTGGCTGTAGCGTGCCTGAGCAGTTGCAGTGACTCAGATAAAAGTCCCAGGCGATCCAGCTTGTCGACCAGTTCACGAACCAGGCGTGCATCGGTGGGATTCCGCTGAGCCGCCTGCTGCAGGGCGGCCTGGGCCGGCTCGACCTGTTCAGCCAGCATCAGGGCAAAACCCAGCAGCATCTCAAACTGCGCATCCTCCGGATAGCGACTCGCCAGTTCCCGGGCATACTCCACGGCACCTGCGCTGTCGCGCTCGACACGGCTCATCAACCACAGTGTCAGGATTTGCCCGTTCAGCTCACGCGGAGACAACTCCGCCCATCGACGGGCGGCTTCGAGCGCCTCAGCGTCCCGCTGTAGCCGTACGAGGACCATCGCCTTCAGGCCGATGATCTCTGGATCGTCTGGAAACTCCGCCAGCAACTGTTCCGCTGTTTCCAGGGCTTCGGTACCGAAGCCGGTCGTCGCGTACAGCCGCAGCAGATCACGTCTTTCTTCGGTCCGTGAAGGATCGAGACGCAACAGATGGCGCAAAATCCGCATCGTCTCCACCAGATGCGCGTTGCGCGGCAGTTCCACCTGCTGACGAAGCTTTGCGTAAGCGACCAATACCTCCACATCGGTCGGCATGCGGCGGATGTATTTGCCCAGCAGATTCAGCGCCTCCTGCGCTTCGGGCGATGTCGGACCCGCATGCTCCGCCAGGTGCAGTCCCCACTCACGATATTGTGCATACTGCTGGCTGACGACGTGCTTGCGATAGACCCACAAACCACCAACTCCGATGCCGCAGATGCAGGCGATGGTTGAGGCGAGAATCAACCGTTTTCGGGCTTTGGCATTCAGGTTTAGGAACAACATGGATTACAGCTTTCCCCGCAACATGAGATTGATGGTCTGCCACAGGATTCCCAGGTCTGTCAGCAGGCTGGCATTTTGAACGTACTCCAGGTCATATTTGATCCATTCCTGGAAATCCATGCCGGGACGACGCGTCCGCATGACCTGCCAAAGGCCAGTGATCCCAGGACGCACACTCAGGCGAGCCTCCCGCCAGGGAGGGCAAAACTGATTTTCGCGCCGCGGGCTTGGACGCGGTCCCACCACCGACATATGCCCCCTGAGCACATTGAAAAACTGTGGCAGTTCATCGATGTTCAGCTTGCGAATGACTCGCCCCACACGGGTCAGACGTGGATCCTCCGCGATATAGAATTGTGGTCCATCGGCCTGATTATCCTTCAGGTATTGCTGCTTGAGCTGCTCGGCGTCCTTACGCATGGATCGGAACTTCCAGCAGTGGAACTCACGCCCTCCAAGCGTTTCGCGAACATGCCCGAAAAAGAAAGGTCGACCGTCTTCCAGCCAGATGGCGAGCATCACCAGGGGAAACAAAGGCAACGTCAGAAAAAGCACGAGCAGCGCGAAAACGACGTCAAAGCCGCGCTTGAGCGCTCGGCTGAACCAGGAGACCTGCTGCGCTCTGCCGACGGCCTGGCGATAGGTAGCCTCCGTGGGTTCAAGCTCCTGCCAACGTACATCGGTAACCTCGGGACGAGCCTTACGATCATCCCACAGGATGGCGGGCCCCAGGACGATATCTGACGCACCGAGTACTCGACCGGCTCCGATCCAGGCGCGACCATCCAGAACGGTTTTAGGATCGAGCTTACTGCTGGGATCGATCCAGACACCGGCTTGATGCTCGATGCAGCGCCCGATCGTCACGTCGGGTCGTGGCCAGATACTCTGCAGATAGCAAACAAACTGTTTAGCCTCTTCTCCCTCCGCATCGAACAAAGGCGTGGTCATGCAGTCGATCAGCCGCCGCGTGCGGCCAGCCAAATGACGAATCACCCGCCATCCTTCCCGCGGTGATTTACTGGTTTGCCAGGCATCGGCGATCAGGCGATCATTGGTGAACGCAACCCGCGCCCGACGGGTGTCCTTTCTCGTGTAGACACGCTCGTATCGTTCAAAGTTGCCGTCATTGTCGGTGATGATGCGCTCCACATAGGGCATTTGTCGCTGATCCCTTAGCCGCACCACCGCAAGCCGCGCGCTAGCCCAGTAAAGTCGCTCGGCGATACGCGCCGGCGAGAACACACTCAACAGGTTCGGATCCGTCAGCAGGTACAGCTCTGCATTGTCGATAATCTGGGACCGCTGGCCCAGCCGAACGACTTGCACCCCCCGGGCCGCCCAGAACCGATCATGCAGATCGACCGGCATAAGTCCCCACAGCGTCGGCAGATCGTTACCGTCCGAGGGAACCTCTTCGGCATCGGGATCGACGATCGCCAGCGACAGATCGACCGGCGACCATTTCGCCTCTTCTGTTCGCCAGGATTTTGTCGGCTGCATCGTTGAGAACTGAGGCATGGTGGATTGCGACAACACTGCCTGGTCGGTCACACGAAATACCAGCAGCCTGCCCTATGTCCGGGAGGTGACCGATGTGGTCCGCTAGTGAACCGTTTTGCCGTTGACCGGCGTGGTGGCGACCACCGCACGTGCCATCGGTCCGTAATCGCTGGTCTCGTCAATTCGGTTCAGCAGGGAATTGACCTCCAACGAGGGAAGCAACTTCATCGAGTTCAGGGACGACCCCCGCGACGTGGTATAGAGGGACATCTCGCGTGCGTCGACACGATTGAAGACCACGCCAGCCAGTTGCGCATCGATTGCGCGCAGTTGCATCAGGCAGGCCTGTGCCAATGGCCGGGATTCACCGCGGGCAAGCAACATGACGACCTGATCCACCGCGGCAGCCACCAGCGAGGCCTCGATGCTGCCGGGAATTGGCCCGGTATCAACAATCACGACCTGGAAATGCTGCCTGGCCAGGGTCAGCAGGCGCTGGACCGATGCAGGCGAGACACTGGCTGTGTGATGTGCGGTGGCTTCGCCCAGTGGCAGTACCCACATATTGGGGATACCACTGGGTGCAACACAATTGATCAAGGGTTCACCAGCAAGTGCTTCCACTACCCCCATTGGCATGACTAACTGCTGGCTGAGACATTCATCTACCTGTTCCTGGGTAGCCAGGCCGCGTTCAACCACGATCTCACCCAGTTTGCATTCGCGGCGCTTGGCTTCGATCAGCACATCATTGAGCTGTTGGGGTGTGAGAATCCCTTCCTGGCAAAGGAGCTGGCCGGCCTTGCGGTGAGCGCTAACGCCTGAGCGACGTGTCAGTCCGCCCCCAACCAGGTCCAGATCGATCAGCAGAGTCCGGGCACCACTGGATGCAAATGAACTGCCCAGGGCGAGCACGAGGCTGGTCTTGCCCGTTCCACTCATGGGACTGGTAACTGCGAAAGTGGGCTTGGTTTCGCCCGCGCGAATCTGCAGCATCGATCGGATGTGATGCACGGCATGGGCGGCGATGGCCGCCTGATCCGGATCGGACAGATCATCCGGTAGCGCCGGCAGTACACCTAGCACCTGATCCAGGCTTAGCCGCAGTCTCAGTTCCTCAATATTTCTCACCCGACGATCAGCCAGCGCCAACAAGAGGACACTTCCAAATCCCAAGCTCATGCCACCCATGGCACCGAAGGCTGCGAATTTCTTGCGCGTATCCTTATAGGGCTGCAGCGGTCGCTCGGCATCGGAGAGGACCGAAATCCGGCCGCTCATGGTCGCCTCAACCCCCAGTTGGTCGATGCGTTTGCGGGTTTCGTCCAGCTTCCTACGGACCTCGGCAATCTGCTCACGCAGCTCCTGGCTTTGCTGATGTGCCCGACCCAGCCGACGGTATTCCTCTTCGACCTGTTTGATCATCTCCCGCAGTTTCTCTGCCTGAAGTGCAATCACACGCGCATCCGCGGGCAAGGCCTGGGGGATTTTGCTGGCTAACAGTTGTGGAGGAATCGCCCGCAACGTCTGCACACGTTCGGCGATCTGTTCGTTGAGATAGTCCACTTCGGACCTGGCAAGTTGGGCCAGGCGATGATTCACCTGGATCCCTTGAATCTCCAGCTTTCTCAGATGATGCTCAGCCGCACTTGCCTGCTGTCACAGAT
>CAZSJB010000110.1:0-6001 GCA_964606625.1 uncultured Tepidisphaeraceae bacterium
CGCCCCGGGACGCGGCAATTTGATCGGGGAACACACCGACTACAATGATGGATTCGTCTTCCCCATGGCGATCGAACCGCAAGTGAACTTCGTCTGCCGGTCGCGCGACGATAGCATCGTCCGCATCGCAACGACCGCCTTCCCCGGCCAGATTGTTGAGTTTCGGATCGACCAGGACATCACCCGCGGGGAACCTTCATGGGCCAACTATATCCGGGGTGTGGCTGCTCAACTGAAGCACGCTGGCATCCCGCTGACTGGCATGGATGTCGCGCTGGCCAATACGCTGCCCGTCGGCGGTGGCCTGTCCAGCAGTGCAGCCATCGAGGTGGGCACCGCCCTCTGTTTCCTCACGCTCGCCGGCCATGAAATGGACCCCTCCCGTCTGGCCATGCTCTGCCAGAAGGCTGAGCATGAATACGCGCTGGTCCCCTGCGGGATCATGGACCAGATGATTGTCAGCAGCGCCAAGGAGGGACACGCCACCCTCTACGACTGCCGTTCCGGAGATAAGCAGTTCATTGCGATTGACCCCAATGAGTTGCGTGTTGTCATCACCAACAGCATGGTCAAGCATGAGCTGTCAGGTGGCGAATACGCCGAACGTCGCCGCCAGTGTGAAGAGGCGGTCGCGTATTTCCGGCAATTCTCCCCCAAGGTCAAAGCCCTGCGCGACATCACACCTCAGCAGGTGGATGCAGCCAAGTCAGCGCTCGACGACGTTGTCTTCCGTCGTGCCCGGCATGTCGTTACCGAAAACCAGCGTACCACCGAAGCCGCTGCCGCGCTGTCCGCCCGGCAGTATGAAAAGGCCGGTGAACTGATGATCCAAAGCCACAACTCCCTCCGCGATGACTATGAGGTCAGCGTTCCGGAATTGGATTTTCTGGTTGAACAGGCACTCCAGGTCAAAGGAGTCTACGGTGCTCGCATGACCGGCGGCGGATTCGGGGGATGCACCGTCGCCCTCGTCCAGCCGCGACATGTCAATGCGTTGCTCGAACACCTCAATCGCACCTACCAGGAGAAGTTTGGCAAGCAGCCTGAGAGTTTCGTCACCACCGCAACCGCAGGGGCCAGCGTCATCGAATAGTCGAAACGCCCCTGGGGATCGAATACCATACACAGCATGGAGTTCTCTTTCCGCGATATCCTGCTCAAACTCTGTGACCGCCACGATCTCACGCGCGAAGAGGCCCGGGCAGCCTTCGCCGCCATCATGGATGGCGCCGCCAGCGATGCGCAGATCGGCGGCTTGCTGGTAGGTCTGGCAGCCAAAGGCACGACCGTTGACGAACTGGTCGGCGCTGCCAGCGTCATGCGTGAAAAGGCAATCCCTATCGGCTGCGACCCCTCAAGCCTGATCCTCGACACCTGCGGCACGGGGGGTGATGTCAAAGGAACCTTTAACATCTCCACCGCCGCCGCAATCGTCATCGCCAGCTGCGGAGTGCGGATCGTCAAGCACGGCAACCGTTCGGCATCCTCCAAATCGGGGTCCGCCGACGTGCTGGAACACCTTGGCGTTCGCCTGGACCTATCTCCTGAACAGCTTCGCACCTGTTTGGAAGAAGCGGGCATTTGCTTCGCCTTTGCGCGATCTCACCACCCAGCCATGAAACATGTCGCATCAGCCCGGTCCTCCCTGGGTATTGCGACGATCTTTAACATCCTCGGTCCCCTGACGAACCCGGCTCGGGCTCGATTTCAGTTGCTGGGCGTTTTCTCGCCTGAACTGACGGACAAGCTCGCCGCCGTTCTCCGCAGCCTTGGCAGCACCCGGGCGTGGGTGGTTCACGCCGATGACGGCCTGGATGAAATCTCCAATCTGGGCCCCACGCGGATAAGTGAACTCAAGGACGGAGAGATCAACACCTATCGCCTCGACCCAAAAGAGTTGGGCATTCCATATGCTCGGTTATCGGACCTTCAGGTGCAAAGCGTGGAGGAATCGGCTGAGGCGATTCGAGAGGTCCTCCGCGGCGACAAAGGGCCCCGGCGCGATATCACCCTGCTGAATGCCGCTGCGGGTCTGGTGATTGCCGGAAAACAGCCGGATATGCCCAGTGCGCTGGCGGCTGCCGCCCAAGCCGTGGACTCCGGACTGGCTGCCCGAACCCTCGAATTACTGGTGAAATGCTCGCAGGGCGGGTAATTTGCCCCTTATTTTCAACCTGGATCGCTTGTCGCCACGGGAAATTGCTACATCCCGTTGGCTGCAACCTCTGCTATAGTACGGGTACCGTGGCACCGGCTGCGGATTGGGATTCTCTCGGATGATGCATCGACCTCAATGACCCCTTATTCACCGATACTCGGTTGTTCCACCGGTGTCTAAGTATCCAGGGAAAGGTAAGATTCGATCAGATGAGCGTGACGCAAGACTGCCGCAGGACAACGGCCGCCGCCACCCGAGCAGGAAACCCATTGCATGAAAAGGGTTCCCGATCGCCGCAGAAAGGAGCAGGTCATGTGCCCTGCGCCAGCTGACGTCGCTTCATCCACCAGCCGGCGTGTGGATCTGCACGTCCACAGTTGCGCCAGCAATCTCACCAGCGAAGCTCTGCTGAAAGCCATCGGCTGCCCCGAATGCTACAGCGATCCCGAGGATGTTTACGCCCAAGCCACCCGCCGTGGGATGGATTTCGTCGCCATCACCGACCATGACACCATCGAGGGCGCGCTGACCCTCGCCGACAAGCCCAATGTCATCGTCGGTGAAGAGCTGACCTGCTGGTTCCCCGAAGACCGCTGCAAAATGCACGTGCTGGTCTGGGGCATTAATCGGGAGATTCACGCTGAACTTCAGGCGCGGGCTGACGACATCTACCAGGTTGCTGCCTACATTGAGCAGAACCGAATCGCACACGCCGTCGCACATCCACTGTATCGCCAGAATGACCGCCTCGAACGCTGGCATCTCGAGCGTCTGTTGCTTCTGTTCAAGGGGTTTGAATGTCTCAACGGCGCCCACAGTGCCCTGCACCGCGATGCCTTCGAGCCGGTTCTCAACCGTCTCACGCGTGAGGAACTGAAACGCCTTGCCGAAAAGCACCTGATTGCGCCGCGCTGGCCCGAGCCATGGCGCAAAGCACGCACCGCCGGCAGCGACGATCACGGCCTGCTCAATATTGGCCGCACCTGGACCGAGTTTCCTCCCGAAACCCGCACGGTTGAGGATGTCCTCAACTGTCTGCGCGAAGGCAACTGCCGGCCGGGCGGTGAACCAGGCAGCGGAATCAAGCTTGCCCATAACTTCTTCGGCGTGGCCATGCGCTATTACACGCGCAAGATCCTGCCGCCCTCCACCAAACCGAACACTGCAACGATGCTCATGCAGATGTTCGTGGGCGATCGAACCATGCCGCGCACGCACCAGATCGTGGGGATGGTTGCGCGCAGCAAGCTCAAGCGTTTGGGCCGGCGGATCATCTCCCCCTTCCGCCCTCAGAAATCCGAGGGCGGAACAGCTGCCATCCTTCGCAGCGCGTTCCTGGAATCTGTCCGCAGGCACCTGCCGCAGCAGGATGCGCTCAAAGCCGCCCTCAGTGCCGGGCTGCCCCCCCTGGGCGAACATGATGAGATGTTCCGCTTCATTGCAAATGTCAATCGCGATACAGTTGAGGCGATTGCCAACGCCATCGACAAATCCATTGAAGAAGGTCGCTTCTCGGGTCTGTTCGACGGCATCTCAGCCGTCCTGGCCCAGCAGTTTGTCCTGTTGCCCTATTATTTCTCGTTCTTTCACCAGAACCGGGAGCGTCACTTGCTTAGGAGACTCACCGGAATTCGTGCAGAACGCCCAACCGACAGCTATCGCATCGGTCTATTCACAGATACCCTTGACGACATCAATGGTGTGGCGCGCTTTATCCGCGACATGGGCGAACAGGCCCACCGCCGTAAACGGCAGTTCATTATCCACACCTGCACCAATACACAGCGATTCAACGTCCCCAATCGCCGCAACTTCGAGCCGATGCTGTCGCGGCGATTCCCGTTTTATCCTGAGCTGGAACTGAATCTCCCACCCGTTCCTGAGATCCTGGAATGGGCTGATCGCCAGCAGTTTGACGCGATCCACGTCAGCACCCCCGGCCCGATGGGGTTGTGCGGCTGGCTGGTCGCCAAGATGCTGCATATCCCGCTGCTGGGAACGTATCACACCGACTTCCCAGCCTATGTCCAAAACCTGACGGGCGATCACCGCCTGACCACCGGCACCACGCTGTTCATGCGCTGGTTCTACCGGTCCATGCATACCGTCTTCTCTCGCAGCCGTGATTACCAGCAAAGCCTCATCCAACTGGGTGTTCCCGAAGATCGGCTGAGCATGATCCTCCCCGGTATCAACACCGACAAGTTCAATATCCGTCATCGGGATCTGTCTGTGTTTGATCGCTTCGGCGTGAAAGAGCCGCGCCGACTCCTCTATATCGGGCGAGTTAGTCTGGAGAAGAACCTTCGCCTGATGGTCCAGACTTTCAAGCGGTTGTGCACTGATCGCAAGGACACTGCCCTGATTGTCGCGGGTGATGGTCCCTACGCAGAGGATCTGCGAAAGGAACTGGCCGGTTATCCGCTATATTTCTTGGGATATCAGCCGGACAAGATCCTCGCCCAGTTGTACGCGAGCAGTGATGTGTTCGTCTTCCCTTCGCGCACCGATACACTCGGCCAGGTGGTGATGGAAGCGCAATCTTCGGGACTGCCGGTCGTTGTCAGCGATGAAGGTGGTCCACAGGAAATCACGGATGACGGCGTTACGGGCATCGTCGTTCGAAGCGATGACCCTGAAGACTGGTGCCGTGCCATTTGCTCACTGCTGGATGATGAGTCAAAACGACTGCGAATGGCTCGCAACGCACCCACGCGCATCAACCGCTTCTCGCTGGAAAAGACCTTTGAAGCCTTCTGGCAAGAGCATGTTGATGCGATCGAGCGTACCAGCGGCCAACTGTCGGAGCTCGATGAAGTGCAACAGCCGACTTCAACGGTCTCCGTCTGAACGGAACAGGAACCGGATCTGCAATCGTCGTGCGGTCATAAAAGTGCTACACTTCTCTGGACATCTCCATGCTGGAGGTAACTGAGCACATATGCAGCTACAAAAGGTCCGAGCGGCGATCGATAATCTCTGGCCCTTGTTCGCCGATCTGCCTGAAGCGGTGACCCTTGCGGACTCAACCGGCCAGATTATTGCTGTTAATGATGCGGCAGTGCATCTTTTCGGCTGCCAGAATGCCGAGCAGCTTCTGGTCCACCTCAATGAACTGCCTGATACTTTCGAGTTGCATGAAATCGATGGCGGCCCCCTTCCCCTGGACCAGTGGCCGCTGGCACGTGTGATGCGAGGAGAGCGCTACGGGGAATGGCGGCTGGAACTGCGACGCCGTGACACGCAACTGCGCGTTTACTGCAGCTTCACCGGAGCACCGGCTCCGGTTGTGGACAATCAGGTTGGGCTGGTAACCATTACCGCTCGGGATGTCACCAGTCAGGTACAAGCCGAAAGAGCGCTGGCTGCCAGTGAGGCGTTTTACCGTTCGCTCGATGATGCCCTGCCCCATTTGGTCTGGACACTGGACACCATGGGCAGGTTCAAGCACGTCAACACGCGTTGGATGGCATATACCGGGCTGAGTGCCAAGGAAGCGAATCAACATGGCCATGACCATATCTGGCATCCGGATGACCTGTCAGCCCATCGCTCCCGTGTCCGCGATGACTTTCTCAGTGGTCGCGCCAGCGATCTGGAGATTCGCCTCCGCCGCAAGGACGGTCAGTACCGCTGGTTCCTGGTGCGTATGGCGCCGGTCATCAGCCCAAACGGCCAGGTGAACCAGTGGATCGGCACCGCTACGGACATCCATGACCTCAAACTCACCCAGGAACGTCTCAGCGAAAGCGAGGAACGCCTGCGGCTGGTCGCCAACGCCAGCAGTGACGGATTGTGGGAATGGGATTTGCAAACTAACGAGTTGCAGATGTCCAGCCGATT
>CAZSJB010000110.1:6011-8223 GCA_964606625.1 uncultured Tepidisphaeraceae bacterium
CTTACAATCGATTGGATCGTCGATCGAACTCATCCCGACGACCGCGCTGCACGACAGCAGGCGTTAAAAGCACACCTGGAGCATGGCAAACCCTACAGCATCGAAGTGCGCATGCGCCGCGGGGATGAAAATGGGGCGTATGGCTATTTCGTGACACACGGCATTGCGCAACGCGATGCCTCCGGCCGGCCGGTACGTATCCTCGGGGCAATTGATGACATTACCGATCGCCGTAATGCGGAGCAGGCTTTGCGGGAGGCGCGCGATGCAGCTGAATCAGCCAATCGTGCCAAGGACAATTTCCTGGCAATCCTGTCTCATGAGCTGCGCACCCCGCTCACACCCGTCCTGCTATTCAGCTCATCGCTCGAGCGAAATCCGGATCTTCCCGAGGAAGTACGGGCCGACTTGTCACTGATCCGCCAGCAGATTCAACTTGAAGCACGGCTGATCGACGATCTGCTGGACCTCACGCGTATTCAGCGCGGAAAGATGCTCATGAACATGCAGACAGTCAGCCTGCATGACGTGCTGCGTCGGGTAGCTGGGCTGAGTACGCCTGATGCGCTGGCCAACGATTTGCAACTGATGCTGAATCTCGAAGCCACCCACGATATCGTGGAGGGAGATCCGGCACGGCTCCAGCAGTTGTTCAGCAACATTGTGACCAATGCCATCAAGTTCACATCTTCTCGTGGCACGATTCATATCCATTCCGCAAACAGGGATGAATGGATCGTGGTGGAGATCACGGATACCGGCATTGGCATTGCTCCGGGAATGATTGGAACGATCTTCAATGCCTTTGAACAGGCGGAACAATCGATTACCCGTCGATTTGGCGGACTGGGATTAGGGCTGACGATCGGCAAAGCCATCACGGAAATGCATCACGGCCGTATCAGTGCCTATAGCGAAGGTGAAAACAAGGGGACAACGCTGCGTGTCGAACTGCCGCTGCTCCGCGACCCAATTCCCCAGGCAACATCACCAGAGAACCAGCCCGCTCGCAGGCGCCAGCGAGTTCTGCTGGTTGAGGATCATGAACCAACCCGCCAGATTCTGGAACGGCTGCTCGCCCAGATTGAGTTCGATGTCATCTCAGCCGACAGTGTGGCTGCGGCGATACACCTGGCAAACCGTCATGAGTTTGACATCCTTCTTTCGGATATCGGGCTGGGTGATGGAACGGGAATTGATGTACTGCGACAGTTAGCGCCAAACCGCTCATTTCGGGCCATCGCGCTGAGTGGATTTGGCACGGACGACGACATCCAGCGAAGTCTGGATGCCGGATTCGAGGCTCACCTGGTCAAGCCGGTAGACATCACACGACTGGAACTGGCCTTGCGAGACCCGGCACATGCGTCACAGACCTCGTGAGCCTTTCTACCACGGCCGGGGAGGCCTTGGCCAACCCCAACTGGCAGCTAGGGCATCGGCTGCATGCTCCGGATCCTCCCCTTCCCACCGCCCTTCATTGCGCAGATGGGCATGGGCAAGCTCATGAGCGATTACATAGCGGATAAAAGGCACCGAGCGTTGTCCCAGCGTCCGCTTGAACACGATGGAACGACTACCCCCTCCCCCTACCACAGGAACCGCCATCGGTACACAGTAGCTGCCGGCTGCGGGCTCGTAGTCCATAACTTGAAACGCAGGGTCATTCATCAGATCTTCGCGGACCGCTTCCGGCAAGGATTGCACTACTGCCATGAAATGGCTGCGCAGCGTGGGATCAAGATCAAACCGCTCCACCCATGTCAGAACGTCTGTTGGCATCGTTTCATTGTAGGCCCGTTTTTCACAAATAGGCGAGGCGGCCTTTCTTAAGACCGCCTCGCTGGATACTCAGGGATTGTTCGGGTGATGATCAGAGTCCACCCGGTCCACCCGGACCACCTGGTCCGATCTGTCCCATCATCATCTGCATTCCTGCAGCTACGAGACTCTGGACCAGATCCGTGGGAATATGGCTGTCGATCCGCAGCGCTTCGCCTTCGGTGGCTACACTCACGCCTACTGGTGACAGATCCGGCGGAAGCTGCACCTGTAGCGGCATCCCAAACTGGGCAGCATAGACCGCCGCGGTACGAACCCACTGGTCAATCGGAATATACACCACGATCACCTGTTCCGCAGGGAGTTCAGCCGCGACAGCTTCTACAGGTGCCTTGCCGGCGATGAAGTTTTCATCCGAACTGGCTGCATC
>CAZSJB010000111.1:0-8143 GCA_964606625.1 uncultured Tepidisphaeraceae bacterium
GCGTCTCCGAGATCCGCGACATCCAGGAGGAAGCGACCGAGCAGGGTGTGAAGCTGGTCGGATATCTCCGTGACAGCGGCGAGAAGGTTTACGGCAAGCGTGTGACCGAGGAACTGGTCCAGAAGAAGGGCAACACCTACGTCCTGCGGGCCAATCCCGAGATTCGCGTGGATGCCCGGGCCTTCAAGATGTCCAAGAGTCGCGGGAACGTGGTCAATCCTGATCACATTATTGCCGAATACGGAGCCGATGCCTTCCGCCTCTACGAGATGTACATGGGGCCGTTGGAGGCTCAGAAGCCCTGGAACACGCGCGACATCATCGGAATGACGCGTTTCCTCAATTCGGTCTGGCGCCATATCGTCGGCGACGCCGAATCGGGCAAGACGGTGACCATCACTGACGATCCGATTCCCGAGGACCTGGATCGCATGATGCATCGAACGATCCAGAAAGTCACCAAGGATATCGAGGGTCTGCATTTCAACACAGCCATTGCGGAGCTGATCAAGCTGAATAACGCGATGGGCAATCTCCAGAAGATGCCGCGGCAGCTCGCCGAGACCTTCACGCTGCTGCTCTCACCGTTCGCGCCGCATCTGGCTGAGGAGTTGTGGGAGCACCTGGGGCATGACCAGAGCCTCGCCCGCCATCCCTGGCCGCAGCACGATGAATCCAAGCTGGCGGAGTCGAGCATCGAGATTCCGGTTCAGGTAAACGGGAAGCTGCGTGATCGCATTACCGTCCCTGCGGATGCCGATGAAGCCTTCGTTTTGGAACAGGCTGCCTCGGCTGCCAAGGTGCGTCCGTGGCTGGAAGGCAAGCAGGTGCGCAAACGCCTGTATGTCCCTAAACGGTTGGTGAACTTTGTGGTCTCCTGAGCCGGCTGAGGTGGAACGCGATCGACAGGGTCCGCACCTGACGAGGATAGCATGGCTGCTTCCTGCGCTGGTGACGATCGGTGTTCATCTGCCGCTGCTGATCTACCCAACCTACATCTACGATGACCTGCTGCTGATCCTGCATGATCCGCGCGTCAGGGAACTGCGGTGGGGAGAGGCATGGACCGGCCCCTACATGCCCGGTGCGCCTGACAATTTGTATCGACCACTGGTGACCAGCAGCTTTCTGCTGCAGTGGTGGATTCATGGGGATAATCCGCTGGGGTTTCGGATTGTAAATGTATTGGCGCATGCCGGAGTGGTGTCGCTGGTGTTCGTCGTGGCCCGGCGGCTGGTCGGGTCAGCCGGTGCGTGGTTGGCCGCGTTGCTCTTTGCGGTGCATCCGATCCACACGGAAGTACTCGGGTCGGTTGCGTTCCGGACGGAGTCGTTCGCGGCGCTGGCGATCCTGGGGGCGATGGCTGTTGCCATGCAGGAGATGACAGCCGGGCGGATAGTTGCCATCGGCCTGTTGCTGACGGCTGGGCTGCTCAGCAAGGAGCAGTCGCTGGCGATCGGGCCGCTGGTGCTGCTGACAGGGTGGGCCTGTCATGAGAAGGCCCTTACACCCCAACAACGGCGGCAGGTCGGGATCCTGGTGGGGCTGATGCTCTGGATCACAGCCGGCTATCTGATCATCCGAGAGTCGTTGCATCCCCTTATGTGGGACCGTAGCTGGGTCGAATGGACCTTCAATGCGATCCTGATCACCGAAGGCTGGGATCGAGTCTTCTTTCCGATCAAGTTGTTGGGACGCTACCTGCTACTGATGGTCTGGCCGGTCGGTTTGACGATCGATTACGGTGGAATCACTATCGCGCCGCAGACGGAGTGGAATCAACCTTATATCTGGGCGGGCCTGATTGGGATTGGGGTATATGTCGGGCTGCTGATCCATTGGATGCGAACGCGGCGGTGGGGGCTGGTGGTGTGTCTTGCCGGTATGGCGATGACCTACTTCCTCGTGAGCAATGCAGTTCTCATTATCGTCACGCATTTCAATGAGCGGCTGTTTTATATGCCGTCGGCGTTTGTGCTGATGATCATCGGCTGGGCGCTGGGGCAATATCGCAAGGGTCTGGCGATCGGGTTGCTGGCATGTGTGCCGCTGGCGGCGTTGACCTTCGCCTACACGCTGCATTGGGGAGATCGGGCGGATCTCTATGCCCACAATCTCGCCCATACGCCAGGATCGATTCGTCTGCGCCTGCTGCTGGCGCGCGAGTACCAGAGACGTTCGCAACTGGACCAGGCTGCCATTGTGCTGGATGAAGGGGTTGAACGGATTCCACAATCCTGGGAACTGTGGATGTTGAGTGCCGAGATTGAAGCGTTGCGCGGGAATGAAGCACTGGCGCTGGAACGGCTGGAGGTTGCATGGGATATCGTTCCGGAGCATTCGCGAACCTATGTCGGGGAGGCACGTGGGCGGGTGCTGGCATTTCTGCGCGAAAAACAAAGCACAGATGAACGGGATTGAAGGCCACCCTACAATAGACGCGTCATGAGCAAAGGAGCCTGATGTCGGTTGAGATTGAAGCAAAGCTTCGTTGCGGCGACCTTGAGGGGCTGCGTGAGCGACTTCGCAAAGCCGGCGCCCAGTGGGTGGGGTGGGTCGAGGAGACCAATATCTTCTTTGACACTGAAGATCGCTCGCTTCAGGCGGCTGATGAAGGATTGCGCCTTCGAATAAACCGCAAGCCGGCAGATGGATCGCAGACCGTAGTGATGACATGGAAAGGTCCACACCGGTATGGGCCACTGAAGGCGCGGGAAGAGATAGAAATCAGGGTTGACGATGCTGATGCCGCAGTAGCCATGGTTGAGCGGTTGGGGTTCGAACGCACGCTGACGTTTGAGAAGCGGCGCGAGACCTGGCGGCTGGCCGATTGCAGCATTGAACTGGATGAGTTGCCACATTTGGGCTCCTTTGTGGAGATCGAAGGGCCGAATGAGCAGACGGTGCTGCAAGTGCAGCAGCGGTTGGGACTTGCTGAGTCGCCGCACATCAGTACACCGTACGTTGCCATGCTGGAGACGTATCTGCGTGAGCATGGGATTCGTGATCGGGTTGTGGCCTTTCCTGGGAGATAAGAAGCCCTTGATGTGCAGGGCAGAGGGCGCTTGTCTCAAAGAAGGCCCACTATGGCAGCAGTCGCATGATGGCCTGACGGTGCGGGGCTGCGAAATGCAGGCGGCGGAACATGAGCTGGCGGTTGAGGGCGTCGCTCATGGGGGAGATGCGGGCAAACTCAACCAGCTCGCCGGTTGCATCGAGAATCATGATCTGGTTGCTGCCGGTATGATCGTCATAGGGGGTATCGGACGGTTCATCATAGAACATCTCGTAGGCAGGTTCGCCGCCAGCCTGCTGGATGGCTTGCGCGGCGCCTGTGCGGATTTGTGCAACCTTTTCCGCATCGAAGGGGGTCAGGTCGATACTCTTGAACAGTGACCGGAACAGCAGTCCGCGGCAGAGACTCGCCAGCAGGGCATCATCCCCACTCATCCAGATCTTGAAGCAGTGGAGCACTGAGATGTCATCCAGTTCGATGAACTCTCGAATCGAAAGCTGGCGGCCGACCAGCGACTTGTGTACCGGCTGATCCGGAGGCGGCCAGTCCAGGCGTTCCTGTACTGCCAGCCGCTTGGCCCGTTGCAGGGCCAGTCGGGCCATGCCTTCGGCGCTGCGCACCGTCTTATGGAAGTAGACGTTGCGGTACATGTGGTACCGCCCCTGTAGATAGTTCTCGATTGCGCTGACACCCTTGGTGGAGACAGCCAGGCGGCCGCCTTCGACTGTCAGATGCTGGAGCATCCATTGCAGATCGAAGTGGCCATAGCGGCTTCCGGTCATGAGATTGTCACGGAGCAGGTAGTCGAATCGATCCGCATCCAGCTGGCTGCAGATGATGTCATGCAGAAACGTGCGGTTATCGGACGGACAATGAATCAGGTCATTGACGCGCTCCGGCAGCGCGGGGTCATACGCCGCAAGAAGGCGATGAACGTCGGTCTGGTCGTCCAGGATGATCCGCTGGGTGACCGATTCATGCTCGATACCGCTGACGCGTTCGAAGACGTGGCTGAAGGGGCCATGTCCCAGGTCATGCAGCAGGGCGGCTGCGAGGCAGGCGGTACGGTCTTCGTTGGAGATGGCCATGGACTCGCCGATGTGCTCGAGCATGCGGCGAGCGGTCTGCATCACACCCAGCGAATGACTATGTCGAGAGTGCTCAGCCCCGGGATAGGTCAGCGAGGCCATGCCGAGCTGGTGGATACGCCGTAACCGCTGGAATTCGCGGGCGTTGAGGAGCTGAAACAGCAGCCGGTCCGTAGGTGTGTCGATGCGCAGGGCAATCACATCATGCACAGGATCACGGATGATCTTCTCCCGCATCACACACCTGTTGGATTCAAGGTTGGGACGTCGATAAAGAAAAAACGGGTCCAGTCAGAGCTTCGACCCTGACGAACATCATATTGGTGTGTCTATATGACTGCCAGACTCGCCGGATTTAAGCGTTAATTGCTGTATGAAACATTCATGCTCCTGGTTATCGGTCCTGATTGTTGTCGTTGCCACGCTGCTGCCCATCCCCGCAACGGGCTGGGCGGCGACGCGCCATACGGTCACAATCACGGATATGCAGTATTCGCCGGTATCCATTGAGATCAAAGTGGGGGATACCGTCGTCTGGGAGAACCGCGATGATCGCGATCACACGGTCATCGCCGACGACAAGAGCTTCAATTCCGGCAATATCCGATCCGGAGCAAGTGCCAGCCACACCTTCACCAAACCCGGCACTTTTCACTATGGCTGCCAGTATCACCCTCGCGAACGCGGGATCGTGATCGTGAAGGAATGACGTTCCTCTTCGGAACGCTCAATCCTCAGATTGCCAGGCGATCTGGCTGAGGATGGAGCGTTTCCAGCAGTTCACGTTGCACGCCCGCGACATCCAGGTTGTATGCCACCTGATGGGGGCCGTTGGGCTCGGGCCTCAGCAGGGTCTGGACAGGGGCTTGGGGCTCGCCCAGCGGCACGGAAACCGATCCCTGCGTCCAGTTGCACAGTTCGGGATTCACGGCCACCACAGCTGCCACCGTGTCATTCAGATAGAAATCCGAGGGTGAATCCAGCCAGTCATCTGCCATGACGCAGATCAGCTTCAACTCAGGCGAGAGGAAGTGGCGTCGCACCTGCTGCACCGTCAGGCTGCAGCCGTGGGTGGTTTCCATCCCGATGCACCGATGATTGGGCACCTGAGCGCGATAGACCATCGCCGTAGCCAGTGGATCGACCATCGCATTCAGTTCCTGCTTGCCGCTGTTACAGAAGCAGCCGTTCATCGTGACCAGTGACTGTAGCATCGACCCGATCTCAGGATCCATTGCCAGCAGTAGGGCGACATTGGTCAGCGGGCCGGTGCAGACCAAGGTGATCTCGCCGGGATTCTCCCGGATCGTTTGGCGCATGAACTCAACGGCGGAATAGGCCGGCCAGTCGGTGCGATGGGGATATCGAGCGATTGTCTCGTAGTGCGGCACCATCGGCTGACCCGGCCCGGTGAGCAGCACATTGCTGGTTCCGGGATGGATGGGGATTTCGGCCCGACCGGCGGCATCGCGGATGACTTGCGCACAGGCGGCTCGGCGATTGACATCCCCACTGACCGTGGTGATGCCCATCAGGTCCACGCGATCGCTGGCCAGCAGGTAGGCCAAGGCGATGGCATCATCGGGGTCATTGCCAATGTCGGTGTCCAGCAGGATCTTCGTCGAGTGGGGCATGAGACAGCCTCGCGAATACGGGTCAAAACTGCGTTGCCGGGCCAAACACAGACATCCCGGCATGAGTTGTATCGCATCGATTTGCCCCCGGATTGAGAAGATTTAACGTCTAGAACGACTAAACCCTGTCCCAAGGACCGATAAATGACCCCGCAAAAGAGGAAGATGGCAGGATGACGGAGATGGGGAGCTTGTCACCCGGCAGGTGCAGCAGGTGGTACAGGACGAAGTAGATCATCACCCCCGTGACGGACACGATCAGCCACACGATCAGCGTGGGGCGGGCAAACCGCTTGTGCATCACCCAGTTGCGACGAGCGGCGAAGTAGAACGTGACGCCGATCATGGGCAGCATGACCATCGCCAGCAGCAGGTGCGGCAGCAGTAATGCGAACAGATAGATCATCCGCAGCCATGCCGGCTCCATGCCTTCGGTTGACACGTTGTAGGAGCCTGTCGCCCTGAAAAGCACCATCTTGTGCATCAGGTAGAAGAAGAGGAACAGCGTTGAAACGCCAAACGCCGACACCATCAACCAGCCATGTCGGCGGTAATGGCCTCCACGAATCGCCCTGTATCCTGCAATCAGCAGAAGGGCACTGATTGCATTCAAGCAGGCGTTAAGAGCCGGCAGCGTTTGCAGCATCATCTCACCGCCTGCCCACCAGACGCTTGGCGTCGGCAATCAGCCGCTGGTTTTCATCTGTGTCGGCATGCCGGTAAAACCCATGCACCTGCCCCTCGGCGTTGACCAGCACGAAGTGCGTCCCATGCTGAATGTCGATGGGATTGGGTGCTTCGGTGGCGCCGATCTTCATCGCATGGGCCAGGTCATAAATCTCGTTGTGATCTCCGGTCAGGAAATGCCATCGCGATAGATCAGCACCGAACCGCTCGCCATATTCCCGAAGCACCTGGGGCGTGTCATACTTGGGATCCAGCGTGAATGAGACCAGCTTCACGTCCTCGGGAAGATCCGGCTGCAACTCTGCCATCTTGTGAGTCATGACCGGACAGGGGCCGGGGCAGCGCGTGAAGATGAACGCAGCCACCCACGGATGTCCCTTGAGGGTCTCATTGCTCACCGTCTGCTCATCCTGGTTGATCAGGGAAAACGCCGGAACGATGAACAACGGAGAAGCATCTTCCGCCTGCGCGACCGAGGGGGCGCCGCCGATGCGGTTGCCGGACCACAATGCCACCAGTACCAGTGTTCCTGCCAGGAACAAGCTCCACAGAACAGTCGTGATGATTTTCTGTCGTCGATTCATGATGCGTTGTCAGTCGTTGCTCGTTGCAGCGTGTCAGTCGCAGTTCTTTGTCCGAACCAGCCACGTGGCCAGCAGAAGCATCAACACGGCGAATCCCGCGCTTACCCCCAGGCTGATCGACCAGCCGGGAAGGGCTTCGGCTGCCTCCGCGGGATATAGTGCCCGTCTCAGTGCCGCCAGGCCATACGTCAGCGGGTTCAGGGCCATTACCCATTTGAGGATCGATCCCGTGGCGGGAAACAGGGCGCCCGACAAAAACCACATGGGCATCAGCAGCAGGTTCATGATCGCATGAAATCCCTGCGTCGATCCCATCGGCCAGGCGATGCAAAATCCCAGCGCCGTCAGTGAGAATCCCAGTAGCAGCATCACGCCCACGGCTGCAGCAAAACTAGCCGCTGTCAGCGGGATCCCCACCCAGGGGGCGATCAGCAGGAACAGCATGGCCTGTCCCACGGCCAGCACCGTGCCTCCCAGCACCTTGCCCAGCACGATTGCGATCCGTGGCGCCGGTGATACCAGCACTGACTGCAGGAAACCCTCGCGGCGGTCTTCGATGATCGAGATCGTCGAGAAAATGGCCGTGAACAGCAAGATCATCAGGATCGTGCCCGGAAAAAAGAACTCCAGGAAGTTGTCTCCTCCGGGCACACCCGGCGCATGGAACGTGCGGCCGATGCCGCCGCCGATCAACAGCCAGAAAACCACCGGCGTCAACAGCGCGCCGATGACGCGGTTGCGCTGGCGCACAAACCGCACCAGTTCCCGGCGGGCCAGGGAAACCGATGGCAGCAGCCAGCCCGGCTGGCGATCAGATGGAACAGCGACAGCCATGCTCATCGTCAAGCCCTGCATTGTAGGGCCCTCCTGCACCTACGACCAGAAGGGGATGTCGGACATTCCGTCGCATTGCGACTCAGCCGCGTTTCATCCGGCTGGAGGGCAACCCATTGGGTTCGTTTTATCTTCTTTTAATGCGATAATCGTTGATTTTAGCGTGAAAACGCGGTTTCAGTGGGTTCGATTGGGTTCGTTTTCCAATGGGGGCGAGGGAGTCAGAGAGGAAATGAGGGGTCTGCACGATCAACCTTCATTTATAAACTATACCCTAACAATTCTGGGTTGTCAAAGTTT
>CAZSJB010000112.1:0-8143 GCA_964606625.1 uncultured Tepidisphaeraceae bacterium
GTCTTCGAACACCAGGATGAACGGCCGATCCAGCTCGACGATCATCTCGTCCTGGTCGGTGATGAAGTTGGGCGAGAGGTAACCGCGATCGAACTGCATCCCCTCGACGACATCCATGGTGGTGTCGAGGCCCTTGCCCTCTTCAACGGTAATGACGCCGTCACGGCCGACGCGCTTGAAGGCCTTGGCCATGATCTCGCCGATCTCGCGGTCGTTGTTGGCCGAGATCGCGGCAACGTCGGCGACATCGTCCTCGGAAATCGTCTTGGACTGCTTCTGGAGGTCGGCGACAACGGCTTCGACGGCCCGGCGGACGCCGCGCCCGATCGCCATGGCATCCACACCGGCACTCAGAGCACGGAAACCTTCCCGGAAGATGGCCTCGGCCAGGACGGTGGCGGTGGTGGTTCCATCACCGGCGACGTCGCTGGTCTTGGAAGCCGCTTCCCTCACCATTTTTGCGCCGATGTTCTCGTACTTGTCCTTCAGCTCGACCTCTTCAGCGACGGTCACCCCGTCCTTGGTGATGGTCGGAGCCCCCCACCCTTTGTCGATCACGGCATTGCGCCCGCGCGGGCCAAGGGTTACTTTGACTGCCCGGGCAAGCTTCGAAACGCCCTCGAGCAAAGACTTGCGAGCGTCAGCATCAAAGGTGAGCATCTTAGCGGCCATACAATCAATCTCCTGTTATTCAGTTAAGCCCTGTAAGGCGAATAGACCATCTCTAGCACCGGAAAGGCGCAGCCGAACCGGTACACACCCCACAACAAACCCCGTGCCCAACGCGAACTCTCGCGGACGATCAGCGCAAACCCTTAATAATAATTATGTTACGAATCGACCGCCAAATCGACATTGCCAGGTGATCGACTGTCACCGTGGCAGCCGCCCGCAAAGGGCGGATCAATCGGTTGTCATTCTGGCAGGCAAAAAACGAGACAGATTGCAACAAGCGGGAGATTGAGCAATTGATCTGATGCCTCGCACCAATCCTCAATCTCCCGCTTGTGCGATCGTTCAATGAATTACACCAGGTCGCACGCCTCCGGGGGCATCCAGTGGCGGTCCTTGCCCTTCCACTTCACATTGCAGCCGATGGGGTTGGTGACCTCAACAGGCGGCTTCTGGCCGGCCAGAAGGGCCTCGACGGCATCGACCAGTTCTTGGGTTTTGGCCAGGCTGGGATCCTTGGGATTGTCATTCATCCGGCCGGTATAGCGGAGCTTGCGCTCTTCGTCGAAGACGTAGAAATGCGGCGTGCGCAAGGCGCCGTACGCCAGAGCAACTTCCTGGCTTTCGTCACGGGCGTAGACAAACGGGAAATCCTTTTCCTTTGCCCGCTGCTTCATGTGCTCGAACGAGTCAGTCGGGTGATTCTCGGTTTCGTTGGAGTTGATCGCAATCATCCCAACGCCCTTGGGCGCGTATTTCAGGGCAAACTCCTTCATGAGCTCTTCGCTGCCGACCACATAGGGGCAGTGATTGCAGGAAAAGACCACCACCAGCAGGCGACAATCCTTGAAGCTATCCAGCGAATAGGTCTTGCCATCGGTCGCGGGCAGGCTGAAATCGGGGGCTGATTCGCCAATTGACAGGGTAAATGCCATGGTAATTTCTCCTTCTCTGTGAACTTGCATTACAGTCTATGCGCATTGACGAGGTTTGCGACCTCGACAATGCTAAAACTTGCGGACACGAGTGCCGCACCAATGCCAGTTATCAGCTTGTTCTGCACGGATGAGAGATGTCCGTGCCACATCCTGCGGGTTCAACCATGCGCATCGTCCTCGCACCTGACAAGTTCAAAGGGTGTATGACCGCCTCCGACGTCGCACACGCCATGCGCAAGGGGATTCACGCGGTCAATCCATCCATCGAGGTGGATCTGTGTCCGATGGCTGACGGCGGCGAAGGCACAGTGGATGCACTGGTGGCTGCCACGAATGGCCGAATTGTGCATCGCCGCGTCACCGGCCCCCTGCCGGACATGAAGGTGGAGGCTGCATTCGGCATCCTGGGCGATGGCAAGACAGCCGTGATCGAGATGTCAGCAGCCAGCGGACTGGCCCTGCTCAACCCTGCCGATTATGACCCGATGCGCACCACCACCTACGGCACCGGCGAATTGATCATGGCAGCCATCGATATGGGCTGTCGGAACATCATCCTGGGGATCGGCGGCAGCGCCACGGTGGATGGCGGTTTGGGCTGCGCCCAAGCCTGCGGCCTGCCAGTGCTGATGAAGGATGGCGAACCAGTCGCCGAGTCCGAGCCCCTGACTGGCGCCGACCTTCAGCGGGTGATGTACATCAAGCGCGGCCGCGGCAGCAAAGTGGACAGCGTGCACATCACGGTCGCCTGCGATGTGACCAATCCCCTGTTCGGCACCGAAGGGGCAGCCAACGTATACGGCCCGCAGAAGGGTGCATCGGCCGAAACCGTCGCCAATCTCGATCAGTGGCTGCAGGAACTGGCAGAGCGCACCCACACGCTTGAGGAAGCCAACACCCCCGGCGCCGGCGCTGCGGGCGGTCTCGGCTGGGCAATGATAGCCTTCTTCAATGCGACCCTCCGTCGCGGTGTCGACCTCGTCCTTGAAACCGTCGATTTGCCCAGCCGGTTGCAGCAAGCGGATCTGTGCCTCACCGGGGAAGGCTGCCTCGATGAGCAGTCGCTGCATGGCAAAACGCCCCTCGGGGTTGCGCGATGTTGCCAGCAAGCGGGGGTACCCTGCATCGCCATCGCTGGTTCAGTCCAGCCGGACCTGAACCTGGATGATTGCGGTCTCACCGCAGCCTTTGCGGCCCTCAGCGGCCCGGCATCGCTGGCTGAGAGCATGGCACAGGCCCCCGCCCTCATCACCCACGTTACTTATCAGGTGACTCGGACAATAGCCGCCTTTCGGTAAAAATCAGGGATATCTGCCTCCGTCGCTCGCTCCCTGATGGGCTTTGCCTCCCTGGCATTTCAATAAAATGCTTGACCCGCCTCAGTCGTAGTGTATATTTCAGGCGGTGTCTAATACATGTATTAAAACATGTCATAAGCCTATTTATCACGATCTGGTGGTCCGGCTGAGACGCGAGATCCGCCAAGGGGTACAAAAACCTGGGGATTTCATCGGGACCGAACAGGCGTTGTGCCGCAGCAGCGGGATCAGCCGGGTATCGGTGCGCCGGGCGACCGACCAGCTCATCCGCGAAGGCCTCATTGAACGCCGCCCTGGGAAGGGCCTGTTCGTGCGCGACTTCGACCGCGCCACCCGCATGATCCAGATTGTGGTACCGGATCTGGCGTTTGAGCAATGCATCCAGATCGCCCGCGGCGCCCAGGAATGGGGCGTGGAGCGCGGATTCCAGGTGCAGGTCTATGACGGACACAACCGCATGGATCGCGATATCGCCTTCCTGGAGCAGCTCCAGGACTCGGTGGTCGAGGGGGCAATCATCCTGTCATGGCATCATCCGCGATTCACGGAGGCGATGCTCAAGCTGAAGCAGAGCGGCCTGCCATTCGTGCTGGTGGACGAACACTCAGAACACGTGGAAGTTTCCTCGGTCACCGCCGATGGCCATGCGGGGGGACTGCTGGTCGGCAATGCCCTGGTTGACTTGGGGCATCGTTCCATCGGATTCATCGGCAACCTGGTTGCTGGAACCGTGCGTTCCCGCCTCGAGGGGCTGCGCGACGCCATGGGCGACCGCGGACTCCCGTTTGACCGGTCGCTGGTCATGGATCTGGCGGTGCAGCCGCAGGAAGACTGGGCTCAGCGCATCGCCCAATGCACCCGCCAACTGCTGGATCGTCCCGATCGCCCCACCGCCATTTTCTATTCCAACGACCAGGTGGCAGCTGAGGGATATCGCACCATCCGCGAGATGGGGCTTCGCGTTCCACAGGACGTGAGCATTGTCGGGTTTGACGATTCACCTCTGTGCCAATGGCTGGACCCGCCGTTGGCGACCGTACGTCAGCCAGCGTTCGAGATGGGGCAAACCGCAATGGAAATGCTGCTGGAGATGCTCCAGTTGCCCCCAGCCACCCGGCGACGTGCCGTCCGGCAGGTGACCCTGCCGGTTGAATGGATGCCGCGAGCTTCGATCAGCACCCCTTTCGCCAAGGAGTGATCACTTCAATGATGGCTGCAAGAGATGTCATGCGTCCACGTTCGGGGTTTACGCTTGTGGAACTGCTGGTGGTGATCGGCATTATCAGTGTCCTGGTCGCCATCCTGCTGCCAGCACTGAACAAGGTGCGCCAGAACGCGATCACCCTCACCTGCGCATCCAACCTGCGGCAGATCGGGATCATGTTCGACATGTACGTTCATGACTACAACGGCTGGTTGCCCCCGCTGAACTGGAAGCATGACCTGGACAACTCGATCCCGAACCACAACTCGTATGGAATGGTTCACGCCCTCGGCCCCTACATGGGGCATCCCGAATGGGCCGGGCAATCCCTGACCCCGCCGTACATCTTCCAGTTTGACAGCGCAGCCAAGGAAGCGTTCCGGCGATCGGTCTTCGTCTGCCCGGATTACCACCCCACCGGCTATTCCATCCAACCGTATCTCAGCGGGATCGCTGAGAACCGACATCTGATCAGCCTGAATCCCCAGCCTTGGGAGCACACCCGGCCGCGGCGAGTGGCGCAAGTGCGCAAGCCCACTCACACTCTGATCCATGTCGCCGACAGCTACCAGGATTACAACCTCAAAAACCGTAGTGAGCTTCTGGGTGGCAAACGCAGTTTCGACATCTATCGCCATAACAACGGCACAGCAGCCAATATCCTGTTTTTCGACGGCCACGTGAAGACGTTCCGATCGGATTACATCCTCGCCAACGTCACCCAACATCTCACACTGGAGTAACCCTTTAACGGAGGAAGTCCCATGCAATCGCAAATCCCATCCCCCTTAGTTCGGACCGCCCTGCTCACCGCTGCCGTGACAGTGGGCGTAGCCGTACTCACATCCGACAGCGCATCGGCGCAGGAGGAATTGCGCGTTTGGAAGGGTGAGCAGAGTTCAAACTGGAACGATGACCTCAACTGGTCACCCAACAGCGCGCCCCGCGCGGCCAATCGAATCGCCGTCTTCAATGTCACGCCGGAAAATCCACCCGTGGTCGAAACGAGCGTCACGGTCGTCGGAGGCGTCTGGATGACCGGTGATGAAGTGGGCGACATCACCATCACCAGCAACCCCGCCAGCAATCCCACGTTCCAGACCAATGGCATCACCATGGATGGAATGGACAACGTTGGCATCCTCATCGACAACACCAGCACCGGCTCGCTGACAATCAACACCGCCTCGTTCAAGATCGATGGAAACGATCAGTACTGGGTGAACAACTCATCTAATCTGTTTACGCTTGCGGCTCCGACGAATCTGAACGGAAAGTCCGTCACGATCAGCGGCAGTGGTGATACGCTGATCAGCGGTATCGTAAATAACAGCAAAGGTTCCAGCACGCTCACCAAATCCGGCAGCGGCACGCTGATCACGACTGGCGCACTCAGCTACAGCGGCGCGACGACCGTCAACGCCGGAACCTTCCTGCTCAACGGTTCACTCAGCAACAGTGACAGCCACCAGGTCATCGTCAACGGCGGAACCCTCGGCGGGACCGGCACGATTGGCCGGGCGACCACGATCCACGAAGACGGCACGCTCGCCCCGGGCGTCTCCAGCGATGCCGCCGGGATGCTGACGATCAATCGCAACCTGACCCTCAACGGAACGGCTGCGTTTGACCTGATTGATGCCGAGAACCACGACGTGCTGCTGTTCAACGCCACCAACGAAGGCAATCGCACCCTGACCTTTGGCGGGACGCTGGTGGTAGAAGCAGACCCGGGTGTGACCTTCGCAGCGGGACAGGTGTTCGATCTGTTTGACTGGGGCAACAGCACCACCGTCAGCGGTCGATTCGAGGACATCCAGTTGCCTGCGCTGAGCGGCGGACTAAGCTGGCAGATGTTCGGCGATCAACCGTTCAACTATGAAACCGGCGAAATCGTCGTGGTTCCCGAACCCGCTGCTTTCACGCTGCTCCTGCCGGCGGTCGCTCTCCTTCCCCGCCGACGGCGGCAGATCCGGGCCTGATACCCTCAGCCCACCCAACCGATCCATCTCCCCCACAGGGCCTTGCCTCACCGCAAGGCCCTGTGCCTGGTTTATGCGCGGCGCTCCTGCCCCCCGGGCCTCTGTCCCTCAGCCCCTCGTGGAGGAATCGTATCCGTTCATCAGTAAGGCTCCCCGGTCAACAGATGAGCCCTGGTTCATATGGAACATGGAGCAGACTGGACATACAAATGTTCCCCGTGGAACATTGCATCTTTATCACGGCTATAATCCCATCAGACCCATGAGCAAATTCGGTGATCAGGCACTGCCGCGCGTTTTTGTTGTCGGATCGAGCGCGACGATCCATTTCGGGCCGTACCTGGAGAAGGAGGCGGCTGGGCGATTTCATTACGATCGCAAGCAGGCAATTGATGGCAAGCGGGCTGAGGACGACCTGGATTTTCCTCAGGGGGCCAGCGGCGGCGATTCGGGGATGGTGCTGGCGTACCTGCGCCACCGACGGATGAACGACCCGATCCCCGCCGATGTGCTGCTGCTGCAATGCGGCCTGCACGACATCAAGACCGATCCCGCAACCGGCTGCAAACAAGTTCCGCCCGAACAGTTCGAAGCCAATCTGCGCGAAATCGCCCGGGAGGTCACCGCGATGGGGTTGAAACTGGCATGGCTGCGCATCACGCCCGTCTTTGACGAGATCCACAACACCCGCCTGTCCAAGTTCCACCGCTATCAGGCGGATGTCGATGCCTACAACGCCATTGCCGATCGCGTGATGACGGAGGTCGGGGCGCACATCATCGACTTTGCCGCGTTCTGCGCGACCCTGCTACCCGACGCCCTGATCGACCACATCCACGTGAACGAAACAGCCCGCGCAAAGCAGGCAAAGTTCATTGCCGATGAGCTATGCAAGTGGTTTCTTGCCCAACCACCCCGCGCCTGGCGGGCCCAGCCTGAAGCGATCAACGCCTCGAAGGGCCAAACGGCTGAGCATTCGGGCTGATACGCCGGCAGGCGGATTGCCCCTGCGCGGTTAGTCCCTGTAAAACAGACGGGATCGATGGAGAAGGATCTGAAAGACCAGGATTTTGCAAGCTCCGCAGTCGCTCAGGGCTTCCCGCGAAGCGATGCCTTGGAGAGCGGTACTTTTTCGTCCTGCTTGACGCGTAGAAATGACGTAATAAGATAGGTTCTCTTCTCTGCCGCGGCCGTGGCGGAATTGGCAGACGCGCTAGATTCAGGTTCTAGTCCGGGTAACCGGGTGGAGGTTCAAGTCCTCTCGGCCGCATTTCAGAGGCCCGCAATGGCTGACATCAGCCGGTTGTGGGCCTTTTTTTATTGGCGGGTCCAGGCTTCTGTCCTTTCCCAGCGGGCACATCCTTGAATCCGCGAAGCCGATAAACACTTTCTGCCCAGCCAACCGCGATCCTGTCCTGTTTTTGCCGATGTTAGAGAAGTGACAGCCAACCGCGCCCGACCGCGCTATAATTGTGATGCCGGGGTCTTTACGCATGGATCGTCTGTGCGAGCCTACCAACCGACCGCCAGCACAGCCCTCAACAGGCTGATTACCGCAAAAACGCCGGTCCCAACGGGCTGGAGAGCGCAACCGATCCGCAATCCTTGTTCAATGGTGGCATTTACGATGACAAATGATTAGCTTTTAGTAGCGACGATAAATCATCCTCCTTGTCCGTCAGTATTTACACATAGCAGGCATGGACCAATTCGATTTCATCAACCGGGCCAACGCCGATTACATCGAGCGGCTTCACCAGCAGTACAACAGCGACCCGCGTTCGGTTGAACCGCACTGGCGGGCCTTCTTTGCAGGTTTTGAAGCCGGCAGTGGTCGTCCTGGCAGCATCTCAGCGGTTGTTCAACCGTCCCCCGCACCTTCTGCCACACCGGCTTCCGGTGAACCAATCAATCTTGACATTGCTGACCTGGTCCATGCCTACCGGGAACTGGGCCACTTCGTCGCCAAGCTCGATCCGCTTGGCCATAATCGCTCGCATCATCCGCTGCTGGACCTGTCGGAGTTCG
>CAZSJB010000113.1:0-8134 GCA_964606625.1 uncultured Tepidisphaeraceae bacterium
GTTCAAACCGCTACGAGCAGTACGTGCAACAGGCAGTATATGTGCGTCTGGGCGTTGCGGCGAGGTTGCGTAAATTTGGGACTTGACGGTTTGCGCAGCTAAAGGTTTGCTTGGAGCAAGAAGCATGAGTGTTTCGCAGTCCAATCGCGAGGCTCGCGCGCATGATGGCGCAGCCAAGGATCTCGATCCTGACCGGTCAGGAAAAAAGCCTGTTCCGGGCGCGAGTGCGTCATCATTTGGTGCGCGTCCTGTGGATCAACGGACCGACGAACAACTTCTGGCAGATTATCGCGAAGGCGACCGTAAAGCTTTTCAGCAACTGGTGGAGCGTCATCAGCGGGAGCTGTTCCACTTTCTGGTGCGATTCCTGGGGAATCGCGCCGCGGCTGAAGATGTATTTCAGGAAACCTTTCTCCAGGTTCACCAGTCAGCGGACCAGTTTGACGTGGAACGGCGGTTCCGGCCGTGGCTGTTCACCATTGCAGCCAACAAGGCTCGCGATCTGATCCGCTCACAGGCCCGTCGCCCAACCAGCCCTCTCCAAGCCTCCATCAATAAGGGGGAAGAAGAAGGTGGGCAATTTATTGATCTGATGGAAGCGGTGGTCGATGCGCCAGGTGCCGATATTGAGAAAGAAGAGCTGCAACAGGCAGTGCATCGCACGGTAATGTCGATGCCGGAGCATTTGCGAGAAATTTTACTGCTCTCCTATTTCCATCAGTTCCCCTATAAACAAATTGGGGACATACTGGGCATTCCGCTGGGTACGGTAAAATCCCGGCTTCATGCGGCGGTTGCCCATTTTGCAGATCGATGGCGAAATGCGAACAAGGAAACGGGAGCGTCGTAACAGTTCACAGAAGGCCCGGTCAGCGGGACCGGACCGGTTACAAATCAGACCGCTGGGTCGCGGGTGTATTACCGGGGAAGGTAGGAGCACCTCAAAACGCAGTCGATCTGGCAGTCACAGTTGACACTGAAAGATCGCGGGGCGAACTATGCCGAAGCAACTGAAACCGGAAGACCGACGTGCGGTCGACTTGGTACTGGACCGCGAATCAGTCGGAACCACCGCCATGTATGCATCGGTGACAAACGGTATGGGGGAGCGTATCAGCCGCGTGGAAAAAATCCTGCATCTGTTGGACCACATGGAGGTTGAAGATCCTCCAGCCGATCTCACGCGCCGTACCCTCGAGCACATCGCTGAGAAGGCCGAAGGCGATCTGGCACCGCAGACGCGCCCCACGCTGCCGACTTCCATCCGGCCGCATGCCTGATTGCTAATCCATGCGGTAGATACCTGTCAGCCATGCAGGTCGCGCAGCATCTTGCAAAGGCGGGCGATCTGGTCATCTTCGTGACGGCTGCTGAGCGTCACCCGTAACCGGCTTGCTCCCGGTGCCACCGTTGGCGGACGCACCGCCGCGACCAGTATTCCTTCCTTGCGGAGCGCTTCGGCAGCCGCCAGGGTGGACTGTTCGTCTCCCAGAATCACTGGCAGGATGGGAGAATCATCTAGCCCCCCGATTCGCATGCCACATTCCTGTAGTTCGGCTCGCACTCGCCGGGCTAATCGCCGCAACCGCTCCCGCTGCTGCGGCTCATGATCCATGACATCGATCGCAGCGATCACCCCGGCTGCCAGAGCTGGCGCAATGCTGGTCGAATAGATGTACGCCCGCGCATGGTTGATCAGCATGTCACAGAACGAGCGTGACCCGCAGACCGCCCCGCCCATCAAACCCATTGCCTTGGAAAATGTGACGACACTTACATCGACGGTTGCCTGTAAACCCGCCTGGGCTGCGTAACCATTGCCACGCGGACCGTAGACGCCCGTTGCGTGGGCTTCATCCACCAGCAGGAGAAAACCAAACGCATGCTTCAGCTCAGCCAGTTCGATCATCGCGGCTGCATCGCCATCCATGCTGAAGATCGACTCGGTGACAACAATCTGAAGCTGGTCCTTCTCCGCATCAACGAGCAGCCGTTTCAGCTTTGGCAGATGATTGTGCGGGAAAACGCGAAAAGGAGCGCCGGTGGCGCGAACCGCATCAATCAGCGAAGCATGCAGGAGCTTGTCGAGCAGAAAGCGCACGCCCCCGCGGGCAGCTTCCCCCATGGCTGCGAGGGTTTGAATAGCTGCGTGATTGGCTTGATAACCGCTGGGCAGCAGGATGGCTGCTTCGGCGCCTTTCCAGCTCGCCAGTTTCTGCTCGGCTGCAGCGTGGATGTCCGTGTAGCCGCTGATCAGGCCTGCCGCCCCGCTGCCCGCTCCATAGACGGCAATCGCGTCGCGCATGGCGGCATGGACGGTGGGATGGTGGGTCAGACCGAGATAGTCGTTGGAGGCAAAGTTGATGAACAGTTGACCGTCGATTCTCAGCCGAACCGCATCCACCGGATGAACAATCCGCCTGGTTCGCAGCCGGTGTTCAGCAGCGCGGTTTGCGAGTTGCTGCTGGATGAGCTGATCGACATCGAAAGGTTGCACAAGTGACGGGAATCGGCCAATGAAAGGAAAACAAACCCCAATATCTTGATTAATCCTCATCGTCCCCGTCATCGGCTGTGCTCATTTCCGCCACGTCGGCAACAGGGAGGTTTCCTTCACTCATCTCGCTGAGACGCTCTTTCATCAGGCGGCCGACCTTGAACTTGACGGTCCGTTTCTCAGGAACCTCGACCGGTTCGAGCGTCTTGGGATTCTGGGCTTTACGGGCTTTACGGTACTTGGTCTCAAATACGCCGAAGTCGCGGAACTCCAAGCGGTTGCCCTGCCCCAGCTCCTTGATGATCTCATCCAGAAAGCATTGAACGATCTTCTTCACCTGCACGCGACGGCTGTCCGTGCTTTCGGCGATCCGATCGATCAGCTCCTTCTTCGTAATTGTTGCCATAGCGGCCCCACCATGAAGGTTAACATGCGATGGGAAACAGACTTAGTAACCAATATGATCACTCCGCTGCGGAAAAGCAAGTATCATTTGCGGATCTGCCAGAGAAACTAAGTGTCCACCCTGTCGTTACTTGCAGCCATTTTCAGGGCTACGGACGGACACTGACCCCCAACTGCATCATGACCGCCCGACGGCGATAGTGGTCGCCGAAGTTCCCCCGATAATCGTAATTTCCCCAGCGGTCATCGGTTCGGATGTAGTGATAGGTGGTGGTTGGTCCCTGCAGCCCCCAGTAGGCGGCCTCGCCACGTCCATCCCGTTGCAGCAGTTGCGGAGGCAGAAGATGGCCTACAGGTGTGTCAAAAACCAGCGCGGCAGCCTGCGCATCGTCATACACCACCTCGGGCGACGCTACACCCTCTATGCGGCTGGCTGCGCAGCCGCCCAGCAGGCCTACGATGAGCAGAACCATCCGTCTCATGACAGAACAACGTCAAACTCCGTGCCAGTCAATCACTTACGCCGATATCTGATCTCCCGCCCTTCCGAATCTTCTGGATGTTGCCCCAGTGCAACACCTCTCTGTTGTACTGGAGCAACATGCGAAAGTCAGATCTGGAAATCGATGACAACAGGATTCCGCTTCTTGCCCCGCTCGCGATACTTCAGCCGACCGGGCTCCTGCGTGACCTGGTTGTACGGCGGCACGCTGGAGGTGATGAAGACGTTACCGCCAATGACGCTGCCGCGCCCGATCACGGTATCTCCTCCGAGGATCGTGGCCCCGGCATAGATCACCACGTCATCTTCGATCGTGGGGTGTCGCTTTTCACCACGCAGCATCTGTCCGTAAGCGGGTGCCAAGGCCCCCAGGGTCACCCCCTGGTACACCTTGACATTGTTCCCGATCTCGGTGGTTTCACCAATGACTACCCCCGTACCATGGTCGATGAAAAACCGCCGACCGAGCTTGGCGCCAGGATGGATGTCGATCCCGGTCAGCCCGTGGGCATATTCGGTCATGATCCGCGGCAACAGAGGGACATTCAGCTTGTGCAGTTCGTGCGCCATCCGCTGCACGCTGATGGCGAACAATCCGGGATAGCAGAAAATCGTCTCATCGAGATTCTTGGCTGCCGGATCACCATCGAAGGCCGCCTGTACGTCATCAGAGAGCATGTCGCGCACAACCAGCAGGCGATCAAAGAACGTCGCGACAATCTCGGCGGCCTCCCGGTCACAGGCTTCGCACTTGGCGTCACCGCCATTGGGGCCGGCGATATTCTCACGATAGCGCACACAGCAGCGCACCTGTTCGTACAGGACATCCGACACTTCAAGTACCAGCTCGCCGATGCGGAACTTGACGTTCTCGCTGGTCAGCCCCTGCTTGCCGAAATAACCGGGAAACAGAAGCTGGCGCAGCATCTCGATGGCATCGATGATCCGGTCACGATTGGGTAGAAATACCTGGTTGAGATGCCGCATCCGCGGTTCGGTGATGACACTGTCGGTAAGGTCGTCCACCACCTTCAATAGGTGCTCGTTGAGTGCTTTTCGGTGCATTGTTGATTCCGCAGAGGTCGATTAGACCCCGGCTCCATAAACATCAACCACGAAATGACGATACGGGGAGTGAGCCGCGCAGTCTACGCGCGGCTGATACAGGTGCACCAAATGGAAGGAGAAGTACCCACTGACAATACCCTATCCATTGCATCCCCCTCGATCAACTCGAATAATGGATTTGATATGTGAATTGATGCATGAAACGGCCATCATGCTGGATCTTTTTCGTCACTCGTATTTCACCAGAACAGGAACCCCATGGACGCATTGATGATCGGCATATCCGGTATGCGCGGCACGATCGGCGCAACCCTTACTCCTGAAGCAGTTTCACGCATGGCTGCGGCGTTTGCACGGTATCTCAAGGAATCCGCCAAACCGATCAATGGCACGCATTTCCGGGTGGTCTTTGGACGCGATTCGCGCCCATCGGGTCCGTTCGTTCGGGACGCCGCCGCTGCGGCGCTGTGCGCTTCGGGCATCGAGGTGATTGACCTGGACATTGTCACCACCCCCGGCGTGGCAATGATGGTCCGTCATACGCGTGCGGATGCGGGCATCGTCGCCACTGCCTCGCATAATCCGATCCAGTGGAATGGCTTGAAGTTCCTCAACAGTGAGGGCATCGCGCCTCCGCCGGAGGCGGCAGGCCGCATCCGCGAACTGTACGATGAAAACAAGCCCGAATACGTCCGCATTGAGGGGATTATCCCCCCCTCGCGCAACAGCGAAACACACGCCCTGCATGTCAAGCGTGTGCTGGATCGGGTAGATGTCCTGGGAATCAGCTCCAAGCGGTACAAGGTGGTGGTTGACAGTGTCAATGGCGCCGGCTGTGTAACCAGCGCCACCCTGCTCAGTAAGCTGGGCTGCCAGGTCGTGCATCTGAACGACACGCCCAATGGCCGGTTTCCGCATGAACCTGAACCAACGGCAGCCAATCTCACCGAGCTGGCTGCCGAAGTGAAGCGACAGCGTGCACACATCGGATTCGCCCAAGACCCCGATGCCGACCGTCTGGCAATCGTCGACGAGAATGGCCGTTACATCGGCGAAGAGTATTCCCTGGCGCTGTGCGCCAAGTACATTCTCAGCAAGAAGCCCGGCGTTGTCGTCGCCAATCTTTCTACCAGCCGCATGCTCGATGACATCGCTGCCCAGTACGACTCACGCGTCGTGCGCACTCCCGTCGGCGAAGCCAACGTCGTGCAGGGAATGCTCGCTCATGGTGCCCATATTGGCGGCGAGGGGAATGGCGGTGTTATTGATGCCCGCATCGTGCCCGGGCGCGATTCGCTGGTCGGAATGGCGTATGTCCTGCAACTCATGGCCAACACCGGCAAGAGCGTCAGCCAGCTTGTCGCGGAGATCCCGAGCTATACCATTGTCAAAACCAAGTTTGAGTGCCGTCGTGAAGATGCCGACCGCGCTGTCGAGGCCCTCAAGGAACACTTTAAATCCGAAAAGGTCGATACCCAGGACGGAATCCGCATTGATTGGGATAAATCATGGGTCCATGCTCGCCCCAGCAACACCGAACCCATTATGCGCATCATCGCTGAAGCCCCTGACGAGGCCGAAGCCAATCAGCGCATCTCAGAAGTACAGAAAGTCGTTGACACTGTGCTGAAGAAGTAAACCACCGATGGACTCAGATGAGACGCTTTGCCACCGATGAGCACCGATCGACACCAATGGAGTTGTGAGCTGGAGTCCCAAATCACTCAGCCACCCGCTCGTTCCATCCTCTGATGCGTGTTCATCGGTGCCACATCGGTGGCAAGCTCGTCTGCGGTCATCTGCGCCTAGAGGTGAATCGCCCGTCCATCGGCAACGCCGGCGGCTTCCATGACCGCTTCACTTAGCGTCGGATGCGGGTGCATAGTCTCGATGATCTCAGCCTCGGTAGCTTCGAGCTTACGGGCGAGGATCAGCTCCGAAAGCAGTTCGGTGACGTTCTCACCGATCATATGCGCGCCCAGCAGTTCACCATACTTCTTGTCGAAGATGAGCTTCACGAAACCATCGCTCTCCCCGGCTGCCAAGGCACGGCCGCTGGCCTGGAAGGGGAACTTGCCGATCTTGATATCGCGGCCGGATTCTCGAGCCTGCTTTTCGGTCATACCCATGCTCGCGACCTGAGGATGAGTATAGGTGCAGCCGGGAATGTAATCGTAATCGATCGCGTGCGTGTTTTCGCCGAAGATCCGCTCGACACACAAAACGGCTTCGTGATGCGCCACATGCGCCAGCCACGGCGGACCGATCACGTCCCCAACCGCCCAAATGTTCTCGACATTGGTGCGATAGGTTTTGTCCACCTTCACATGGTTCTTTACAATCTCCAGGCCGATGGACGGATCAGCAATGTCCTCGACATTGCCCTGCACACCCACCGCCATCAGACACACGTCGGCTTCGACTGTTTTCTGGCCTTCAGGCGTGGAAACAGTGAGCTTCACACCGTTCTTGGTCTTCTCGACCTTGTCCGTCTTGCTCTTGAGCATCAGCTTGATGCCCCGCTTGGCAAACAACCGCTCCAGCACGACCTGTACGTCCTGGTCTTCGATGGGCAACAGATGTTCCATCAGCTCAATAATCGTGACCTCGGTGCCCATCGCATTGTAGAAGTCGGCAAACTCACAGCCGATTGCACCGGCACCGATGACAACCATCCGCTTGGGCTGCTTGCTCAGCACCATCGCTTCGCGAGAGCTGATGACCGCCTTGCCGTCGATCTCCACACCCGGCAGCGTCCGGGGACGTGCCCCCGTGGCAATCAGGATGTGCTCAGCCGTCACTTCCTTGGTCTTGCCGTCTGGATTCTTGACCTGGACGGTATGGGCTTTGGTGATTCGCCCATGGCCGACCTCATGCTTCACTTCATACTTGCGGAACAGGTGTGCAATCCCCTTGGAGAGCTTTTCAGCGATCCCGCGTGAGCGGCTGATGATCGTGCTGAAATCGACCTTCATGTTGTCGAAGGAAATGCCGAACTCACCGGCATGTTCGCGCATCTTTCGGACAAAAGCGCCCGAATCCAGCAGCGCCTTGGTCGGAATGCAGCCCCAGTTAAGGCAGGTTCCGCCGAGGTTTTCCTTTTCAACGCACAGGACACGCTTTTTAAGCTGACCGGCCCGAATTGCGGCTGCATAGCCAGCCGGCCCACCGCCAATGACGACCAGGTCAAAGTTGAACGACTTGGGCTTGCCGCCCGGAGCGGGCGCCGAGGCCTGTTTCACATCGCGCTTGGGCGCGGGTGCGGGGCGCTCCACGGGCGCAGGGGACGGCTTGGTGCCGCTGGAAGCTTCAGCACCACCGCCGGCAGCCGCTGCAGGTTTCTTTCCGGCGTATTGCTTCTTGATCTCCTCGGGCTTTTCACCGGAGAGCGCGATCACGCCCAGCACACCACCAACCGGGATTTTCTCTCCTTCTTGGGCAAGCTGGATCGCCAGCACGCCATTGTCAAACGCTTCCATGGGCATGACCGCCTTGTCGGTCTCGACCTCGGCGATCTCATCACCCGCTTTGACTTTGTCTCCTTCCTTTACTTTCCAGGAGATCAGGGTTCCCTCGGTCATGGTATCCGAGAGCTGCGGCATTGTAATTTCTGAGGGCATGTTGATTTCCTTCGTTACGAGCGACAGATGATAGGAGATCCA